>JAGOUF010000354.1 GCA_018061385.1 Chitinophagaceae bacterium
GGTAACGAACGTCCACATAAAGTAAGTAATTCAATCATATTGTCTAAACAAGCACTATCACTTTGCCCTTCTGTAATAATGGGCAATAACATATCCATATCTTCTTTGCTAAAGAAGGGCGATGTAAATCCTTTTTCACTCGTTTTTAACCAATTTAAGTTGCCTTGTAATGTATTGATTTCGCCATTGTGAGCCATGTAACGAAACGGTTGAGCCAACTTCCATGACGGGAATGTATTGGTTGCAAAACGTGAGTGAACTAAACCAAAAGCACTCACCATTCTTTTATTGCTCAAATCTGTGAAATATTCTCTTACTTGAAGAGAAGTTAATTGCCCTTTATACACCAATGTTTTGTATGAAAGCGATGCTAGATAAAACCCAACATTGTTTTTTCTAACTGTGTTGTTAATGGTATGTGTAGCATAGTTGCGTAATACAAAAAGTTTTCTTTCAAATACTTCTGCATCATCTATATGATCTGGGCAAGTAATAATTACTTGTTCAATTTCAGGTTCAACAGATAAAGCAGTGGCCCCAATATTCGTTGGATTTACAGGTACTTTTCTATACACTAAAATTTCTAATCCCATTTTTTCGGCACAACGAGAAAAAATTTCTCTGCACTCTTCCTTTAAACGAATGTCTTTGGGAAAAAACAATACACCAACTCCATATTTGCCAAATGCAGGTAAATGCACACCCAAGCGTACACATTCATCAAAGAAAAATTCGTGTGGAATTTGAATCATTATTCCAGCACCATCGCCAGTATTGGTTTCACAACCACAAGCACCACGATGTTCCATATTTTCTAAAATAGTGAGTGCATCAGAAATATGTTGATGCGATTTTATGCCTTTGATATTGGCAACAAATCCAATACCACAACTGTCATGTTCGAAAGAGGGATGGTATAAGCCACCACCATTGTTTTGAGGGTTCATAGCAATTAACATAAAATGTAAAACAATGTGGCAGGCAACCGGCATGAAAATACAAATATTTTAATATTTTCATAGAAAATTTTCAAAAAATACGCAAACGTTTGTTAGTATTTGCAGTAAGATGCTAATTTTTTAGAAGTTGAATAATGAAGGATTGGAATTATTTGCAGCTTTTAGCTGTTTTGAAGTTGAGTTACCCAATACTGTGTGGGAAATTGCAAGTTAATTTTTTCTTGTTGAGGGAAAATTCCAAAAACTGTGCTTCCACTTCCACTCATACTTGCATAAAGAGCACCTTTAGTGTAGAGTTCTACTTTAAGTTTGGCAATTTCTGGATGAGCTTTTGAAACTGGTTCTTCAAAATCATTTATTAATTCAGTTTTCCAAGTTTCAATTGGTTGTTGTATAATTTTTTGTATAGATTTTTGAGGTAATGTTGGTTGAATTTGTTGAAAAGCCCATCCTGTATTTACATGAATACTTGGATTAACAATTATAAAACTGTAATTAGATAAATCTAAATGTATCGGTGTAATTTCTTCGCCTCTTGAACTGGCAAAGCAAGCTGTATTGTAAATAAAAAATGGACAATCGCTACCCAACTGTAATGCATAAGTGGCTAATTGTTGATTTGTAAGATTTAATTTAAATTGTTCATTCAGCATAATTAAAGTAAAAGCACCATCGGCACTACCACCGCCTAAACCTGCACCCATGGGAATATTTTTGTGCAAGTGCATTTGAATTGGAGCTATTGAAGGATAATCTTTCAACAATAAATTGTATGCTTTTATACAAATATTATCGTTGATATTTCCATCAACTAAAAAACCAGATGAGTTAAATGTAATGTTGTTGTTTTGTGGTCGCTGGGCTGGAATAATTTCCAAAGCATCTTTTACTGCAATAGGGTAAAAAACAGTTTCTAAATCATGAAAACCATCGCTTCGTTTACGAATAATGTTTAAACCCAGATTAATTTTGCAGTTGGGAAAAGCAACCATTGTAATTGTTTAGTTCGTAATTTATTGAATGAACTAATTAAACTATTCTTATTTTCTTTTATTCATTTCATCTCTAATTGCAATAGCTCTAATATAATCTTCATGCTCCAAAACATCTTCTAATAAAGTTTGCAATTCTTCTATGCTCATACCACTTAAATCAGCTCTATTTTCATTGGTTTCTTCAATGCCTGTATCTTCACTTTTTCTTTTTTTATCAGCACTGTCTTCCATTAAGATTCCAGCATTGGCAATTATGTTTTCGTAGGTATAAATTGGGCAACCAAATCTTACAGCCAATGCTAAAGCATCGCTAGTTCTACTATCAATTTCAACAGTATCATTGTTTGTATAACAAACTAACTTACTAAAAAAAATACCTTCTTGTAAATCGCTAATTACAATTTCTTGTAAATTAACGGCAAAAGCGTTCATAAAATTTTTCATTAAATCGTGTGTCAATGGTCTGCTGGGTTTCATGTTTTCTAAAGCAACCGCAATTGCTTGTGCTTCAAAACCACCAATAACAATAGGCAATCTTCTTAAACCATTTACTTCGCCTAACACTACAGCATAAGATTGAGTTTGAGTAATGCTGTGGCTAAGTGCTATTATTTCTAATTCTATCTTCTTCATAAACAAATACTAAGAAACTTTATTTATAGTTACAAACAAAAATACGCTGTTATTGGCTTTGTGCAATAAGTGTATAGATATTATTTATCTAGCTTTTGTTCGGCTTTTAATTTAGCATCAAATACAAAAGTGCCAAATGGTAAAAATGCTGCAATAAATGCAGTGGCTAATTTTTTAAAACTCCAATTTCTTTCTTCTTTAACAACATAAGCTAAAGTTATATATGTAATGAATAAAATGCCATGAATCCAACCAACATATTTTACTGGTAAAGGGTTGTGCCAAATATATTTCATAGGCATTGCAAAACCCAATAAGAGCAACCAAGAAATGGCTTCACCAAATCCTACAATACGCAAACGACCCAAATTACCAGAATGTACACTCATGTTTTTAAATTATTGGGGCGAAGTTAGGCTTGAAACTGAATGGTTATTCAACAAAAAGTATTGCTTAGAACCAATCAATTGTTATGAATAACAAATAACATTTATATCATGTAGTTATTTGTACTGTTTAGTGAAGAGAATAAAGAAGCAAACTTAATTGTACAAACTGTTAAAAATTGATTCTAGTAATCATTAAATACACAAAATTTTGATTGCCATTCTCTTTCTGAATAGAATTTGACTAGGGAAAAAGAGCTTGGCAAAGCCATTTGAAATGCTTAAAAACTTTAGAGAGAAAAAAAGCTTTGTAGTTTTTATGTAATTTATTTTAAGCCAGCATCTATTGGCAAATACATAGTATGAATACTCAAACATATCTGCACTTAGATGAACCTTGTAACGAAAATTGGAACAATATGGCTACTGTTGAAAAAGGGAGATTTTGTGATAGTTGTGCCACACAAGTAATGGATTTTACAATTATGACAGATATAGAAGTATTGCAATATTTGTC
>JAGOUF010000018.1:0-11869 GCA_018061385.1 Chitinophagaceae bacterium
ATTTTTGCAGAAAGTTTTAGAATTTTAGAAGAAGAAACTTTTTATTCAATATTGCCAACAGCAACACAATACAGTAGAAATGCCATTTTTAGTGGATTATTACCCATTGATATTGAAAAACAATTTCCAAATGAATGGAAAAATGATGATGAAGAAGGTGGCAAAAATTTATTTGAAGAACAATTTTTTAGGGCTCAATTAAAACGCCATAGAAAAGATGATTTAAGGTGTAGCTACACAAAAGTTGTGCATCATAACGATGGGCAACATTTGTTGAACAACATTCACAATTTATTAAAAAACGATTTGAATGTGATTGTGTACAATTTTGTAGATATGCTTAGCCATGCAAGAACAGAAATGGAAGTTTTGAAAGAGTTGGCAGGCGATGAAAGTAGTTATAGAAGTGTAACCAAAAGCTGGTTCGAACACAGTGCTTTACACCAAGCATTGAAAAAAATTGCCGATAAAAAAATTAATTTAATTGTGGCCACCGATCATGGAACTGTACGTGTAAAAACGCCTTGCAGAGTAATTGGCGACAAACAAACTACTACCAATTTAAGATACAAGCATGGGCGTAATTTAAACTTTGAACCCAAAGAAGTATTGGCTTTTAAAAATCCTAAAGAAGCTGGTTTGCCAGTGCCCAATGTAAATTCTACATTCATTTTTGCTAAGGAAGATGGCTTTTTGTGTTATCCTAACAACTACAATCATTATGTAAATTATTATAAAAATACTTTTCAGCATGGCGGTATTAGTTTAGAAGAAATGATTGTGCCTATTATAAAAATGGTCAGTAAATAGTTGCTTTAAATTTACTTTTTCCCGATTGTGTAAATAGCTTTTCCCGATTGCTACGCATTCTTTTTTTTCTGCAATGTTCATTTGCACACGAAAAAAATGAAATGAGTAATATGAACAGAAAAGGAATTTTTTTATGGGTAATAATTACAGGCTTATTCATAGCAAATTGTACAGTTTCTTTAGCACAAAACAATAGTTGTGCTATAAAAGGTAAGGTTTTTACAAAAGATCATACACCCGTAGAAGGTGTAGTTGTATTTATTAAAGAACATAAACTTACAGCTACAACCAATGAAAGTGGTGCATTTGAATTTTGCAAAATTGAAGAAGGAACTTATGTGTTGGCTACATCATATATTGACCTTCAATCTCAAAGCAAAAAAATACTTGTACAAAAAGGAGAAACAATTGTTGTAGAGTTTATTTTAGAAGAAACCAACCACCAATTACAAGAAATTATTGTTACTGCACAACGTGGTTTAAATGATAAGTTGGCAACAATTGGGAAGTTGCCTATTACACCCAAAGATTTACCACAAGCCATACAAGTAATTGATAAAGCTGTTTTAGAACGTCAGCAAGTATTGCACATGAGCGATGTGTTGCAAAACGCAAATGGAGTTTATGTAATGGGCAATACTGGTGGTTACCAAGAAGAAATTTCTGCTAGAGGATATGCTTTTACAAGTAGCAATACATTTAAAAATGGAGCAAGATTTAACAATGGCATTTTAACCGAATTGAGCAGTGTTGAAAAAGTAGAATTTTTAAAAGGCGGTTCGGCCATTTTATTTGGCAATGTTGCAGCAGGCGGTATATTAAATATTGTAACTAAAAAACCAAAGTTTGAAAAAGGAGGTGAAATTTCTTTTCGTGCAGGTAGTTTTGGTTTTTTAAAACCATCAATTGATGTGTATGGAGCCTTGGGCAACAGTACAAAAGCTGCTTATAGATTAACTACTTCTTACGAAAAAGCAAATAGTTTTAGAGATGATGTTAGCAGTAACAGATTTTATATAAATCCATCGTTTCTTTTTAAACTTGGGAATAAAACTGATTTAATTGTTGAAGGTGATTATTTAAACGACAATCGTACTCCAGATTTTGGTTCAGGTGCAATTAACTATACTGTTGCAAATATTCCACGAAGCAGATTTTTGGGTGTAAGTTGGGGTTACAATAAAGTAGAACAATCTACTGTCAATGCAACATTAACCCACAGTATCAATAAACAATGGCAATTGCGTAGCGTTGTAGCGTATCAAAATTACAATCAAGAGTTGTTTGCTGCAGCACGCCCCAATGCAAGTAGTAATTTTATTAAAGCAGATGGTAGCTGGATCAGAGGGTTACAAAAATCGGCAACTTCAGAAAATTATTATTTAGCTCAAATTGATGTTACAGGAAGGTTTGTAACTGGAAAAATTAATCACACTTTTTTAATTGGAGCAGATGCCGATAAATACAACAGTATTGGCAATACCTATAATGTTACAGCTTATAACAACGATTTAAGCAATGCTACTATTAGAGGAAAAAATATTTACGATACAATTAATATTTATAATCCTGCAACGTTTACCAAACGCAACGATATACCTTATGTTGCATTGGATAGAGTTACAACATCTCCTATTGTAAGGTTTGGGGCTTATGTACAAGATTTAATTTCCATTAATTCAACCTTAAAAGTGTTGGTAGGTGTACGTTACAGCTCTCAGCAAAATTTGCAAGCAACTGTAGATACAGTTGCAAAAAATAAACAAGGGTTTGTTGATGCTTATACTACTTCAGCATTTAGTCCAAGATTGGGCGTAGTTTATCAGCCAATAAAATCAATATCGTTGTTTGCTAGTTATACCAACACATTTACACCAAATACAGGAACCGATGTAAATAATGTTCCATTAAAACCTTCAATTATTAATCAATATGAAGTTGGTGCAAAAACAGATTTTATTAAGGGACTTATAAGTGCCAATCTAACTTTTTATCAAATTGTAAATAGCAATTTTGCACAAGCTGTTTTGCCTGCACCTGCAAGTAATCCATCTGCTAAAGAGTTGGCTGGGGAGGTTACTAGCAAAGGAATTGAGTTAGATGTAATGACCAAATCTATCAATGGAATTTCGGTAATAGCTGGTTACAGTTACAACGATACTAGATATACGTCAAGTAATATTTATAGTAAGAATGACAGATTAAAATACAATCCTGCACATACCGCAAATGCAAGTATTTACTATGTGTTTAATTCTAAAAATATGCTTAGGGGTTTTAATGTAGGTGCTGGTTTGTTTTATGTTGGCAATAGAGTTGCAGGAAGAAACAATACAGCTGCAAGTCCTACTTATCAGTTAATGGTATTGCCAGATTATACCACTATAGATTTATCTGCTGGATATTCTATAAAAAGCTTTTCTGTACGTTGTAAAGTAAGCAATGTACTCAATGTGTTAAGTTATAATGTGCATGATGACAATAGTGTAAATCCAATTGCACCAACACAATTTGCAACAACAGTTGCATTCAAATTTTAAGGATACAAAACTTTTATTGATCTAATTTAAAGCAATAGCAAAGCAGTTATATGCTTTGCTATTGCATAATTAAAAATATACTTTGTGAAAGCTTTTTTTCGTAACATTCATTTATACTTAAGCTTGGCTGCTGGCTTAGTGATTGTGGTTGCTTGCTTTACTGGTGCAGTATTGGTTTTTGAAGATGAGTTACAACATGCTTTTAATAAAGAAAGATATTTTGTACAACCCCAACCCCAACAATTACCAATTGAAGTATTGGTAAAAAATTTAAAACAAACAGTTCCGTCAGCTAAGATAAATAGTGTAAAAATTTATACTAATACTTCAAGAACTGTTGAGATAAGTTACTCAGAAAAGATACCGAATGGTAATCAAAAAAACAATTCAGCAATTGTAGGTAAAAGAAAAAAAGAGAACAGCAATAACACAACTAAAAAAGCACAGCAAGATGGCACAAAAATTACAGCCTTTGTAAATCCATATACTGGAAATATTGTTGAATTATACAATTACAAAAATTCTTTCTTTTTTACAATGATGAGTTTACATAGATGGTTGTTGAGTGGTGATGTTGGTAAGCTTATTGTAGGTATTAGTACCTTGTTGTTTTTGTTTATCTTAATTACAGGATTAATTTTATGGTGGCCTAAAACAAAAGCTATTTTTAAACAACGACTGAATATAAAATTTGCAGCAGGATGGAAAAGAATTAACCACGATTTGCATATTGTTCTTGGGTTTTACACAGCTATATTTTTATTCATTTTTGCATTTACAGCTTTGGCTTGGAGTTTTCAGTGGTTTAATGATGGTATTTATACTGTAACCAATTCAACTAAAGAACAGCCTAAGCCGCCAATATCTTCATATGAGACTTTAAACAATAAATTGGTAAAAGTGGATAGTGTTTATCGTTTGGCAAAAGCAACAATTCAAGAAGCTCAGTATTATACAATTCAATTACCTAAAGATTCTGTAGGTGTTTTTACAGTTCAAGTATTAACCAAAACTGCATTGCACGAAACAGCAACCGATAGCTATTATTTTAATCAGTATTCTGGCAACTTGTTGAATAGTGTAAAGTTTGCTGATAAAAATTTAGGGCAAAGGGTTCGAGCTACCTTTAAGCCCATTCACTTAAGTTCAATTTTTGGGCTGCCTTCAAAAATTATTGGCTTTATAGTTTGTTTATTGGGGGTTAGTTTTCCTATCACAGGAACCATTATGTGGTTGAATAGAATTAAAAAGAAAAAATGAGCATAGTTATTATTCTTAGCTTTATGCAATATATTTTACATGAATCATCCAATTGTACTTTTTGATGGAGTTTGCAACTATTGCAATGCAATGGTAAATTTTGCTATAAAATGGAACAAAAAACGAAATTTAAGATTTGCTCCTTTGCAAAGTGAAGTTGGAATAGCACTTTTGAAGAAATATGGTATACCCGAAAATGTCGATTCTGTAATTTTTATTGAAGATGAAAAAGGGTATACTTTTTCAACGGCAGCACTTAAAATTTGTAAACATTTAAGCTTCCCAGTTAAATTCCTATTCATCTTAATACTTGTTCCAGCTTTTATTAGAGAACCTATCTATAAATGGGTTGCAAAAAATAGATACAAGTGGTTTGGCAAAAAAGAAACTTGTATGATACCCTCCAAAGAGGTAAAAGAATTATTTCTGTCAAAATAGCGTTCCTTAAGCAACCTAAACCAATAAAATTAAGTCTATCTTTAACATCCAATCCAGCATCTACGAAACGACTATCCAATCATTTCAATGAAAAACGCAATTAACCGTATTAAAAAAAGCGTTTATGAAAACAGTTTCACAACTAAGAACAGCATTATCTGCTGTATTTATTTTAATTTTTTCTTCAGTATTTGCACAGTCACCTCTTTCTGGCGGAGTAGTTTTTACTTCTAGCCAGTGTGTTCCATTGGGGCAAGCTGCACCAACTATTCAAAACCAAACTAGCCCAAATGGCGGTGCTGATCCTTACGTTTATCAGTGGGAGGCAAAAATTGCATACTCTAGTTGGACAAATGTTGTAAATGTTGGTAATGGTCTAACCCTTGAGCCAGGGGTTTTATTAAATACTCCAACAACTTATAGAAGAAAAGTTACCGATGCTAATGGAGATGTTAGCTATTCTAATGAAATTATTTTTTACACTTCTAATTATTTCAATTCAGGAGATGTTTATTATATTGGACCATTACCAATTGAAGTTAATCAAGCAACTACAATTATTGGAAGCAATCCTGCATATAATGGTACTGGTAATTATACTTATGGCTGGGAAACAAGTACAAGTGTAACTGGTCCTTGGACAACAATTGTTGGCGAAACAGCCTTAATGTATCAACCACCTACATCTGCAGTTGCTGGAACTTTTTTTTATAGAAAAAAAGCAACAGACTTAGGTTGCGGTACAATTGCTTATTCTAAAATATTGACATTGACTTTTGTTGACAATTTAGCTTTGCAAGCTGGTGCTTATAATTATCGATTACCATGTGTTTTCCCTGGTGGAACTCCAAGTAGATTTCAAGGTTCCTCTGCACGTGGTGGAGCTGGTGGTTATGTATATGAGTGGCAATCGAAATTGGCAACAAGTAGCATTTGGCAACCATTTGCTAACTCGAATAGTGAAAATTTTCAACCAACTCCAATTACTGGGAATACACAGTATAGAAGAAAAGTAACTGATGCATTAGGAACAATTGCTTATGGAGTAGAAATTATAATTTATTATGCTGATAATACTGCTACACCTGGTTCAATTTCTAAAAATAGTACACAAATAGCTTCAAATGCACCATTGGCTGCAGCTGTAAATGTAATGTCTGCTTCAAATTTTGTTAGTGGTTATTATCATTGGCAACAAAGTACAGATGGTGGATCTAATTGGAGTGATGTAACATCTAACAATGGGTATAATTCTTACTATCCAGCAACTGCACCTACGTCAACTGTTTGTTATAGAAGATCAATTAGAGAAAACTGCGAAAGTTCATTGAGAGATACTTGGACTAATACAATTTGTATAGATCCTGCATTGCCTTTAACAGACGGAACTGTAAGCTTTTCTGGCGGTCCTTGTGTTACAATTGGTAGTCCAGCTGTTACAATTAATGGTACAGCTGCAACAGGTGGTTCAACACCATATACTTATGCTTGGCAAACTTTTGATGGTACAAATTGGGTGAATATTTCTGGTGCAAATGGTGTAAGTTATACCGCTGGTATTTTATCTCAAACTACTAAATTTAGAAGAGTATTAACCGATGGTAACTTAACAGAATTAATTAGTGATGAAATTACTATTGGCATACAATCAAGCACATCTTTAAAAGGTGGTTTAATTGATGGTCCAATTGTTACTTGTACAAATACTGCTCCTGGTATTATCAATAATATTATTGATGCTTGCGGCGGCGGTGGTGCTTTAACATATACTTGGGAAGCCAACACAGGATCTGGCTGGTCTGCAATTTCTGGGGCTATACAACCTACACACAATGCAACTTCAATTGCTGCTACTACTAAGTATAGAAGAAAAGTAGGTGATGCTTGTGGAAATGCTGTAGTTAGTAACGAAGTTGAAGTATTTGTTTATCCTGCAATTGAAGCTGGATCTATAACGCCTGCTACTCAATCAGTATGTACAAATCAAACACCTACCTATTTAGGCTTGGCTCAAAATTGTCATTATACAAATGGTAATGTAACATATCAATGGCAACGTTCAACTTCTGGATCTGGTCCTTGGACCAATATCAATGGAGCAACTCAACCAGTTTATATGCCTACAGCATCTAATACAAGTTCATATTACAGATTGGTTGTAAAATCATCAGTATGTAATGCAGAAGCTATTACCAATGTATCTGAAGTAATTGTTGCTGCATGTTCTGGTAAAAACCAAGGAATTGCAACAGATGGTTTGTTGTCATCTAACTTAAGCACTAAGGGTAGTTTGAAAATGTATCCAAACCCGGTTGCAAAAGGTCAAACAATTTTTGTAACACTTAATGGAGATGCAAGCAATGCAAAAGCAATTCTTAGAGGAATAGATGGTAGAGCTTATGCTTGTACTGTAGAAGGTGCAACTAAAGGAGCAATGCAAATTAAAGTTCCTGCAAATATTGCTCGTGGTACTTATGTGGTTCAAATTAATACTAGCAATAAACAATGGATTGAGAGAGTAGTTGTTTATTAATGCTTTTAGTTTATATTCTTACAAAAGCCCTGCAATTTGCAGGGCTTTTTTTTATACATGTTGTGGATAAAACAAAACTACTAAGCCTTGTATATCAGTTATTTTTGAGCATCTCTTAAAACCTCTAATGGGTTTAAGTTTTGAATGAAATACAATAACACTACTTTAAATAAATTAGAAGCAATTTTAGGTGAAAGCAATTTTGTTCTTCGTTACGAACGTGGTACTTTTCAAAGTGGGTGGTGTTTGTTAGAAGCAAAAAAAATTGTTGTTCTCAATAAATTTTTACATACCGAAGGAAGAATTAATACTTTAATAGAATTGATTCCACAATTGGATATTTCTTTCGATAAGTTAACGCACGAAAGCCAAAAGCTATACGACCAAATTGTAAACAATGCTACTGTAAATGTTTAATTGGCAATTCCCATTAATTTTAAATAGCTTCTAAAACTATTTGCTTTTTTTTCTTGTAGATTTGAAAAAGTGCATACATCTTTATTAAAAATTACATTTTTAGGCACAGGTACGAGTAGTGGCGTTCCTATGATTGGTTGTTCTTGTGCTGTATGTACATCAACCAATAAAAAAGACAAACGTTTACGAAGTAGCATTTTAGTACAATCTGCTACAACTACTATTGTTGTTGATACCACTCCAGATTTTAGGTATCAAATGTTGAGAACTGCTACTAAAAAATTAGATGCAGTTATTTTTACGCATCCTCACAAAGATCATATTGCTGGGTTAGACGATGTAAGAGCATTTAATTTTTTTGCCAAGCAACCCATGCAACTGTATGCCAATGCATTAACCCAAAAAGCAATAAAAAATGAGTTTGAATATGCATTTGCTGCAAATAAATATCCTGGCGTACCCAATTTAGAAATGAATAGTATTGGTGAAGACGATTTTTGTATTGGCGATATTATTGTTAAACCTATTTGTGTTTGGCATTTAAAAATGCCAGTATTGGGATTTAGGTTTAATAATTTTACTTATATAACCGATGCCAATAAAATTGATGAAGTGGAAAAACAAAAAATTATTGGTTCGGAGGTGCTTGTATTAAATGCTCTACGTAAAGAAAAACATATTTCTCATTTTACTTTGAACGAAGCAGTGTTGCTTGCACAAGAATTAAAAATCCCTAAAGTTTATTTTACACATATCAGCCATCAATTGGGTTTAAATGATGAAGTAAATGCAGAGTTACCTGAAAACATTTCTTTGGCGTATGATGGACTGAGCTTTACTGTTTAAATTTATGGAGCAACTAATAAAACAGATTTATTAATAGTAGTAAGTTGTAACGTATCTTCTCTAAAGTTGTACAAATACTTGCTTTCAGTAAAAGCATTAAATAACGAATCGGCCAATGGGCTATTGCAACAAACATCTGTTTTTGTAATTTCTTCTAACTGAAGTTCATTTGGGTTATTAAAAGCGAATTTTGCTTTTAATTGATTGTCTTCTCCTTGCATTATAAAAGTATCATTACTATTAAATTCAACAGTATACAAGTTAGATTCGGTTATGGTTATTTTATCTGTTTTAGATATTAACCCAACAATATTCCACTTGCCTATAATTTCTTTTTTATTAATACTGGATGAGTTATTGCAACTAACACTAGTGCAAAAAACAATAAACACAATTAGAGTTGAAAGTATAAAATTGATTTTCATTAAAACTAAATTACGTAAAATACAATGACGATATTTTATTAAAATATCGTCATTGTAAAAAATGAAATATGCTGTAACTACATTCCACCCATTCTAATCATTCTTGGTTGACCATTTCCTTTCATCATTCCTTTCATAAAAGGTGGCATTTGTTGACCCTTACCAGCAAATTTTCTTAAATTATAAGTAAAGGTTAGCATTACATATCTTGTTAAAACTTGTGTACGAGTATCTAAAACATAGTTTTGTTCTACCGTTCTGCTAATACTTTTGTTTTCGTTTAATAAATCAAAAACACTCAATTTTAGTTCGCCATCTTTTTTCTTAAAAATAGTTTTTGCAATGCTTGCATTTAATAAAGGAATGGTTTGGTTAAATCCATTGCTTTGGCCACGGTTCATTGTTAAATCAAAATCAGCACCAAAAATCCAACCCGATTTTGGAGAATAAGTAGGTTCTATTGAAAATACTTGCGTAAAGAAATCTCCATTTTGGCTACTGTTTAAAGTATATCTAGCAAATGTGAAGGTAGATAGTGAAGAAAAATTCAAATCAAATGTTTCTTTCAAATTCATGTTATAACTAATTCTCTCTCCTACAACATAATTATTTGTATAATTTTTTACATTATTAAACAAGTTTACATCTTTGGTATAAGCTAGTGTAGTAGTTAAGTTAATATTAGCCTTGGGCTTTTTTGTAGGGAAACCATAATTAATAAATCCAGTAACATTCATAGCTCCATCAATATTAATAGGACGAGAATATTGAGCACCAGGAATCAACTTAACACCATCTACCAATAATGGAGAGGTGGTTGTATTTTGTGTAATATTATTACCAATTTTATTTTGGGTAAAGCTTCCATTTAAACTAACAAAGAAGTTTTTAAAAGTAATAATATCAAACTTTGAGTAAAACAAACTGAAGTTGTGTGAAAACTCCTGACCCAATGCTGCATTACCATTTTTAATACTTAATTGATTGGTATTATCTACAACATCTTGTAACTGAGAAATTGATGGTGCATTGGTTCTACCTCTATAGTTGAAACGTAAATTGTTGGTTCTACTTTTACCATATTGTATTTGCACATTGGGGAAATAATTGGTAAACTTATTACCTAAATTGGTTCCTTTTGTATTGTTGATACTTGTTAACTCGGCATATTGTACACCCAAGCCAACAGTGTAACTAAAATCTTTTGATACTTGATTTCTGTAGCTAGCACCAAAACGATTGGATGTGTTGGTATTTTCGAACTTGTTGGTTAAGTTGGCAACAACATCTTCATACTTACCAGTATTTTTATTGTAACGATAGGTTTGTTGATCTGAATTGTTTTTGCTGTAATTGTAATTATACGTCAATTCAATTTGCCCTTTTTTACCAACTGGTTCGGTATAAGATAAATTGCTACCTAAACTTCTTCCTGCTCTATTTGTAGAGTTAATTTGATTAATGGTGTCTTTAACTAATCCTGCATTTGTATAGATATCGTTGTAAGAAATGTTGGTGCCATTTGCATCACTCTCACTCATTCCTGGAGTAAGATTTAATGAAATTGTTCTACCACGTTTTTTAAATCGATGCCTAAATAAAATGCTCGTACTAAAATTATATCCATCACTTTGGTTAGAAGTAATTTGTTGTACGTTACTTAAATTGGTTAATTTTCCCTTTGTTAAAAAAGAACTTGTTTCTGTGTATCTATCACTGTTTTGAACACTAAGTGTTGGTCTAATTAAAAGGGTATTTGAAGAATCAATTTTATGATCTATTTCAAAGTTGAAACGGTGATTGCCGTTTTTATTGCTTGATATGGTATTGCTATTATTAAACTGAGAAGAATCGTTGGTAACAAAGGTTTCTCTAAAGTTACTATTGTCGTTATTTACATTCAAGTTGTTGTAAAAATAACTACTACTAATGCTGGTTTTTTTACCCCAAACATCGTTGTAATTTAAACCTGCTGCCCAAGTTTTTGCAATACCAGCTTGTGTGCCAGTTAAAAAGTTTCCAATATTTCCACCACCGCCAAACATTCCACCACCTCGTCCACCACCACCACCAGAACTAGAGCTCATGGTTCCCAATAAATCTTGTACAGAAAAGTTTTGTTGGTTGATATTATTGCCTTGACCGATAAATGATATTTGTTGATTGCCATTAAACCTGTTGAAGCTTGCACTCGTTGCATAGGTTTTATTTTCTCCTGCACCAGCAGATATTTTACCAAAATAACCTTTTCTACGATCTTTTTTTGTAATGATGTTGATGGTTTTTTCACGATTGCCATCATCAAAACCACTAAATGCACTTTGATCGCTTTGGGCATCGTATACCTGTACTTTATCAATTACATCGGTGGGTAAATTTCTTGTTGCAGTTTTCGGATCATCACCAAAAAAGCGTTTTCCATCAACCAAAACTCTAGTAACATTTTGCCCTTGAGCTTTTACTGTTCCATCTTTATCTACTTGAACTCCTGGTAATTTTTTTAATAAATCTTCTGCGGTAGCATTGGGTTTTGTTTTAAAACTGCCAGCATTAAATTCGGTTGTATCACCTTTAATTTGTACAGGCGATGCTTTTACTGT
>JAGOUF010000018.1:11969-13148 GCA_018061385.1 Chitinophagaceae bacterium
GTAATAAAAATTAGTAGTAAACTAAGAGCTGTACTGCCTGCTACTTTGCCTAAAAATATTCCAAAACCACCAAAGTGCAACCATTCTATAAATACTAAATACAGGTGATGTATGAATGTTAACAATACAATGTATAAGCTATAAGGTGCCCAACCCATACTTTTTATACTTGGTTCAATATAGCTTTGTTCTGTAGTTTCTTGTGGAATTAATAGGTTTAATAAAAAAGGACGTAAATAAGCAATTAATAAACAAGGTGCTGTAAATAAACCATAATAACCTGTAAAGCTATCTAAAGCAAATCCAAACAAAAATGCAACTGCTAATAAAAGCAATCTATTGATGTTAAATGGCAACCATAAAATAAACAGAAAGTACAAATAAGGAACAAAAAAACGATGTAAAGGATGCACTTCGTTTAAAATGTACACCTGCACCAAAATAAATGCAATAAAGCGAATAATATTTTTAATTAAACTACTCATGGTTGTTTTGCATCTTTCTTATTGCTTAAACTTGTTTGTTCATCGTGTCGTGTATTTTTAATTACATACACATACTGAATATTAAAGAAGTTGGTTGATGTTTTTAATTTTAAATTATTAAAACTAGCAGCAGGATCTGGTTTAACTTCTACCACTGTACCAATCATAATACCAGAAGGATAATTGGAGGAATAAGTACTGGTTACAACAGTATCGCCAATTTTCACATTGGCACTTTTGCTTACTTTTCTCATTGTTACAAAGTGAGGATCGTTACCATCCCAAAAAATATCTCCACTGCTTTTACTTTTTTGTAGCATTGCACTAACGCCAGAATTATGGTGCAATAAGCTCATTACTTTACAATAATTTTCACTTACTTCTCTTACAACGCCAACAATACCTTGTGGCGATACAACACCCATATCTATTTGTATGCCTTGTTTACTTCCTCTTTCTAACATTAAAAAGTTAGCATTGGAAACAACAGAATTGCCCACCACTTTGGCAGGTAAATAAGTGTATTTTCTTGGGCGATTGAGTGTATCTCTAATTAAAGAATCTGTTACTACTAATACTGAGGTATCTGGAATATCGTAATTGGAAATTAGTTGGTTTTTTAAGAGAGCATTTTCCTCGGCCAATTGCTTATTAATTTGTTTTAAGCTAAAATATTCTTTAAACCCATAATATT
>JAGOUF010000019.1 GCA_018061385.1 Chitinophagaceae bacterium
TTTTGATGGCGACGTTGAATGCTACAATCACGTTCACTCATGTGGCAAAAATTGCCATATTGATCACCCGCCACTTGAATTTCAATATGACGAGGTTCTTCAACAAATTTTTCCATGTATATACCATCGTTTTTAAACGATGCAGCAGCTTCGGCTTTGGCTGTGTCGAAAGCTTTTTCCATTTCTTCCTCGCTCCAAACTACCCTCATTCCTTTTCCACCACCACCAGCAGTTGCTTTTAAAATTACTGGATAACCAACAGCATTTTTTGCTAGGTCTTTTGCTTGTGCAACACTTTCTAATAAACCACCACTTCCTGGTACAACAGGTACACCAGCAGCAATCATGGTTTCTTTAGCAGTAATTTTATCACCCATTTTATTAATCATATCGGGTGTTGGCCCAATAAACTTAATATTATGATCGGCACATAGTTGTGAGAATTTTGAGTTTTCTGCTAAAAATCCATAACCTGGATGAATAGCATCGGCATTGGTGATTTCTGCAGCTGCCATAATACGCTGCATATTTAAATAACTATCGCTACTTGCAGGTTTACCAATACAAACTGCTTCATCTGCAAAACGTACATGCAAACTATCTTTATCGGCAGTTGAATAAACTGCTACGGTTTTAATACCCATTTCTCTACAGGTACGAATTACACGTAAAGCAATTTCGCCACGGTTGGCAATTAATATTTTTTTAAACACAATGATTCAAATTAAAGATTAAAAATTAAAATTCCCCAAAGCAATTCTATACTTTGAATTTTGAATTTTTACTTAGTTTGGCTCTACTAAAAATAGGGGTTGATCGTATTCAACAGGACTAGCATTGTCTACTAAAATTTTTACAATTTTACCAGATACTTCACTTTCTATTTCGTTGAATAGCTTCATAGCTTCTATAATACAAACCACTTTTCCTACTTCAACATCTGTACCTACTTCAACAAAAGAAGGTTTGTCTGGAGAAGATTTTCGATAAAAAGTTCCAATCATAGGGCTTTTTATAGTGATTAAATTATCTGCTTTTGGTGCAGGTGCTTCTGATGATGCTTGAGGTGCTGCTGCTGCAACTTGTGTTGATGGAGGAGCAACGTTATAAACTTGTTGTGCTGCAGATGCACCAACAGTTATGAGTTGTTCTTCTTTTTGTTTAATGGTTACTTTACCATCTTTATCTTCAATACTAATTTCGCCGATGTTGCTTTTGTTGACTATTTTAATCAATTCGTGAATTTGTTTTAAATCCATAGAGCAAGTTTTTGGAGGTTTATAGTTCTTTAGTTTTTTCGTTAAACCTAATATAAAAATTAATTTATGTTAGGGCGGCAAAATAGGTAAAATAATAGGGAAAATACAAGTTTTTTATGCAGATTCAGCAATTTTTAATAAAAAGTAATCTAAAAATGTACTTTTTTGGATAATTGATTTCTTAATTATTGTATCAAAATATGCTGTAAAATCATTACGTAACTTGTTTAATATGTTGTAGAAATGATGGATAAGGTTTTCGTTTTTGATTTATTAAAAATAAAAGCTTGTATACAAATGCATACAAGCTTTTAGAAATAGCATTGGAGAATATTTTTTTAAATAAATAGACCTTGATTTACAAATCTCTTTTCTTATACAAGCTATAACACAACCACCAAATTCCTGCAGTTAAGATACAAGTGTATGCAATATGAATATTGATGTCTTTAATATTTTGATTGTACGTTTCCTCGTTAAACTTTCCAATAAAAGCTGCTGGCGGAACCAATTTGTCTGAAATTTCTAAGGGGAAAAATGATGTAACTTTTTTAAATGCTGTAGCATTGCTTATGTAACCAACTGCTAAAGGTTCAACCAAAACTGAATAAAAAAGGAAAATTCCCAATGCAATAAATGATCGTTTAATTACAAAGCCCAATAAAAATGCAATACTTAATTGTGCAAATGTTTGTAGTAGAAAAAGTGGAATGTATTGTGCTTGTTCATTCCATCTTGTTTTCTCTAATTCGGTACTGTAAGAAAAGCCAAAACATAAGGCAACCATAGAGTAGGCTAAAGTGGTAAACAAGGCTATAATTAATACATCGAATAATTTGCTGGTTACAAATTGAGTTCTTGTCCAGCCATCAATAATATTTTGTCTATTTGTTTTGTAAGTGTATTCGTTGGCAATAATCATAATAACTAAAATTGCAGGAATCATTACAAACCAAGACGAAAAGTATGCTACGCTATGCCATACCTCAGGAAAAGCAAAAGGATTGCCCAACAATTGTTTTACAATTTGCGATTTCATTTCGTTGCCTTTAGACATTGAATCGAAAATTGCCGAAAACATTAGGTTTACGCCAGGATAAGTTAAAATTACAATTCCCAACATCCACCAAAAAGCTGGATATTTTTTTAATTTTAACCATTCTATTTTTATGAGTGCTAACATATATTGTTGTTGAATTTTTTAAGTTTGATTTTTTTGTGAGAGAGCAGAAATTAGTTGTTTGTTAATTCAAAAAATTTGGCTTCTAAACTTTTGCGTTTAATAGTTAAATGATTTAATACAATACCTTGTTGAAAACAATATTCATTTATTTTATCTAGTTGAGCTGTACCTAAAGCAAAGTTTAATTCTATAAAATTGTTTTGTTGTTCAATTTTTGTATAACCAGAAAACTGTTGCATGGCATTGTTTAATTGATTGAGGTTACTGCTTCCTAACTGAACAATATCTTCATTTACCAATACTTCATCTACAGCTCCTGCAGTAACCAAAAGTCCTTTTTTCATAATGGCTACATGGGTACAAACTTTTTCTACCTCATCTAATAAATGGCTTGCCATAATAATGGTTTTACCTTCTTTGGCTAACTTTTTAATTAGGTCTCTAATTTCTGCAATACCAACAGGATCTAAACCATTGGTTGGTTCATCAAAAACCAACACATCTGGATTGCCCAACAATGCAGCTGCAATGGCCAATCTTTGTTTCATGCCCAAGCTATAAGTACTAAATTTACTGTGCTTTCTATTGTGTAAGTTAACCACTTCGAGTACTTTGTGAATATCAACTTCTGTACCTCTACCGCTAATGGCTTGTGTGATTTTTAAATTGTCTACTGCCGATAAATAATGGTAAAAATTGGGCGTTTCTAATAAGCTACCAATTTGCTTTCTTGTGTTCGGTCCACTTGGTTGCCCAAACCAAGTAAATGTGCCACTATTGCTTTTTAGTACATCTAAAATAATTCCAAGTGTAGTGGTTTTTCCACTACCGTTGGGACCTAAAATTCCAAATACACAACCTTTGGGCACATCGTAAGAAATGCCATCTAAGGCTTTTATGCTGCCATATTGTTTTGCCAAATTTTGAATGGATAAAACTGATGTATTCATTGAATTTTTTTTATGATTAAAGATAATTGGATAGGAGTGTAGTTGCTACAATTTAATTTGTTAATACACAAAAGGTTTTATTGGGAAATAAAGGGTAAATTTTGTTGGTGCATTTAAACTGTCACTAACTTTTCTCCTCCCAAACTTGTACAAGTGAAACCAACACCTCTACAGCTTTTTCCATATCGCTAACAGCAACCCATTCTTTTTTACTGTGTATGGCTTGCATTCCAGTAAATAAATTAGGGCATGGCAAACCCATGAAACTTAAACGACTTCCATCTGTACCGCCACGTATTGGTTCATTCACAGCTTCTAAACCAACTCTTTTATAAGCTTCAATTGCATTTGCTGCAACTTGAGGATGTTGATCTAAAATTTCTTTCATATTTCTATATTGTTCTACCACTTCAAATTGCATGGTTGCTTGTGGATGATTCTTCAACACTTGTGTTGCAATTTCTTTTAATCTTGCTTCGTGTTTAACTAAGTTAGCAGTAACAAAATCTCTAACAATAAAACTGATAGATGCTTTTTCCGCAATACCTTCTATACTTACAGGATGCACAAAACCCTCTCTACCATTAGTGGTTTCTGGGCTAAATTCGTTGGTGGGTAAAGCAGCTAAAATTTCTCCCACAATTTTTAAAGCATTTACCAATTTGTTTTTTGCATAGCCTGGATGTGCAATTACACCATGAACAGTAATTGTTGCACCATCGGCACTAAAGGTTTCATCTTCAAATGTGGATAGTTCACCTCCGTCAAGTGTATAAGCAAAATCGGCTCCTAATTTTTTCAAATTAACTTTGGCAGTTCCTTTTCCAACCTCTTCATCTGGTGTAAAAAGAATTTTAATGTTGCCATGTTTAATGGATGGATGCTGCATTAAGTAAGTTGCCATATCCATAATGATTGCAACACCTGCTTTGTCATCTGCTCCCAATAAAGTATTTCCACTTGCAGTTATAATTGTATTGCCAATATGGTTTTTTAAGTAGGGATATTCTTGAATTGATAACACTTGATTTGCGTCATCTGGTAAAACAATATCTTCTCCATTGTAGTTTTTATGAATAAGAGGTTTAACATTAAATCCACTACAATCTGGAGCAGTATCTACATGGCTGCAAAAGCAAATTACTGGTACGGGTTTATTTGTATTTGAAGGGATGGTGGCATAAACATATCCAAACTCATCGGCATGAGCATCTGTTAATCCAATTGCTTGTAATTGGTTTGCTAACAAATTGGATAAGTTTTTTTGCTTTTCAGTTGTTGGGTGTGTAGAGCTTTGAGGATTGCTTTGAGTGTCTATTTGAACATATTCTAAAAATCTTTCAGTAACTGTATGTTGATAATTTGATAACATATTTTTAATTTTTGAGGCAAGATAAATCAAACGAAATGGTATATGAAAAAATGCTTTATTGAGTAGCCTACTTTGAAAACAATTTTTAAGTTTATTTATAAAGTTTGCATAAAACTGCACAATAAAATGTAAAAGAACAGAACATTTCAATAGCTATTAATTCATTGTAAAGCTTTACTTTTGCAATCGCTTGCAAATTATTAAAACTTTAAAAATTTTATCTATGGTAAAAGTAGCAATTAACGGATTCGGAAGAATTGGTCGTTTAGTTTTCCGTCAAATTTATAATATGGAAGGTATAGATGTTGTAGCAATCAACGATCTTACTTCTCCAAAAGTATTGGCTCATTTATTAAAGTATGATAGTGCACAAGGTCGTTTTGATGCAACAGTTACTGCAACAGAAGATTCAATTATAGTAAATGGTGAAACAGTTAAAATTTATGCTCAAAAAGATCCAGCTCAAATTCCTTGGGGAGCACATCAAGTAGATGTAGTTATTGAAAGTACTGGTTTCTTTACAGATAAAGATAAAGCTGCTGCACATATAGCTGCTGGTGCAAAAAGAGTAGTAATTTCTGCTCCTGCAACAGGCGATTTAAAAACAGTTGTTTTTAATGTGAACCACGAAATTTTAGATGGTAGTGAAACAATTATTTCTTGTGCATCATGTACAACCAATTGTTTGGCTCCAATGGCTAAAGTATTGAATGATAAATATGGTATTTTAACTGGTATTATGACTACCATTCATGCTTATACCAACGATCAAAATACTTTAGATGCTCCACATCCAAAAGGAGATTTAAGAAGAGCAAGAGCTGCTGCACAAAATATTGTACCCAATAGTACAGGTGCTGCAAAAGCAATTGGGTTGGTATTGCCAGAATTAAAAGGAAAACTAGATGGAAGTGCACAACGTGTACCAACCATTACTGGCTCTTTAACTGAATTAACCTCTATTTTAGGTAAAAAAGTAACTGCCGAAGAAATTAATGCTGCAATGAAAGCTGCTAGTAATGAGAGTTTTGGTTATACTGAAGATGAATTGGTAAGCACTGATATTATTGGTATTCACTATGGTAGTTTATTTGATGCTACACAAACTAAAGTAATGACTGTTGGTGATGCACAATTGGTTAAAACAGTAAGTTGGTACGATAACGAAATGAGTTATGTTAGCCAATTGGTAAGAACTGTAAAGCATTTTGCAGGGTTAATTAGCTAATTTAATTTATAAAATTTTGAAAGCCGATGCAGTTTAATTGTATCGGCTTTTTTGTTTTTTCATATCTTATTAAAAAAGAAATGGGAATAAGCGTTCAAGAGAAAAAGAGTGTAGGAAGAGTTTTGTGCAAATGTGTTCTCTTAAATAAAAAGCTACACTACTTTATTGCCAAAGTGCATAAGTTTTAGTAAAGTGTAAAAAACTTGTAACTAATATTGTTGCTTATAAAAATTTATATGGAATATAAAAGTATTGCTGTTTTTTGTGGTAGTAAAGCAGGAACAAATCCTTTGTTTGTTGAACATGCTAAACAATTGGGAAAACTATTGGTACAACACAATATTACCTTGGTTTATGGAGGAGGAAGTGTAGGTTTAATGGGTGCAATTGCTGATGAAGTGATGAACAATGGGGGTAAAGCCATTGGCATTATACCAGAAGTTTTAGTGAAATGGGAACAACAACATAAAGGCATAACAACGTTGCATGTTGTACCTGATATGCACATAAGAAAAAAAATGATATATGAGCTAAGCGATGCTGCAATTGTATTACCTGGTGGCTATGGTACTTTAGATGAAATGTTTGAAATTATAACTTGGAATAATTTAAAAATTCATGAAAAAAAAATAATCCTGCTAAATTCAGCAGGATTTTATACGCATTTAATTGCTCATATTAATACCATGCAAGAGCAAGGATTTTTGTATGAAAATTGGACAGATAGAATTTTAGTTGTTGATGATCCTTCGGCTATTTTTTCTTCTTAGAACCTTTCAAATACCAATTAAATCCTCCACGAATAATTGGCATCGAATTGCCAAACCCATCTCTATAAGGAGAAAATCTTTCTGTACCTAAATCAAATAACAATACAGTAAAAAAGCTTGATTGTCCAATAAATCTTTGTCCATAACCAACACCTACCAAAAAGCTAGATGCTTGCACAGTTTGTCTAATTTTAGGAAATCCAGGTTGATCTAAGTTTTTTTGTGTATAAGAAATCCAATTGTGTTCTGGTTGTGCTTGAATGAAAAAACTATTGAATGGATGAATGCGTACAAATGTTCCAACACCATAATTAAATGCTGTTTGCCTATACCTGTAATTGTTTTCATTATAACGAGTACTATTATAAATTGCATTTATAACAATACCAGCATCTAACCACTGAGCAAAAGAATATCCAATTTCTGGATTGATGCCCAAAATTAAATTGCTACCACCACCATAAGCATCATTTACACTGCCAAACCCTACATTAAGACTTCCTCCAATAAAAACATTTTCTTTTCTAAAGCCTAGCCCTTTTTCTTCTCCCTCTCTTTCTCTTTGAGCAAATACAATTGTTACCAATGTTAAGCTACAAATTGTAAACAATATTTTTTTCATACACTTGAATTATGTGTTGGTTAATGAGATACCAAATTTAAATATTAGTTTAAATCAAAAATTTTACCAGCATTTAAAATATTGTTAGGATCGAACGCTTTTTTAATGGCTCTCATTAATTGTAAGTTGGCGTTGTTAAATACAATATCCATATAAGGTTTTTGAATTAAGCCTACACCATGTTCTCCACTTACTGTACCTCCTAAACTTTTTACCAATTTGAACAATGCTCTTAATGCATTGGTCATTTCTTCGCTTCCATGACTATTTTTTATGGTAGGATGATTGATACGAATGTGCAAATTGCCATCGCCAGCATGGCCATAACAAACTGCATGAAATCCGTATTGTTCACCCAATTCTTTAACACCTTTTATTAATTTAGGTAATTCAGCTCTTGGTACAACTGTATCTTCTTCAATTGTATAACCTGCAGTTTTAACAGCTTCTGCAACACGACGACGAAGCTTCCACAATTCTGCTTTTTGATTGGCATCATCTGCAAAAAATACTTCACCGCCTTCGTATTGAACCATCAATTCTGCAATGGCTTCCATGTCTTTCATCAACACATCTAAATCGTTGCCATCAACTTCAACAATTAAATGTGCAGCAATATCATCAGTTACTGGTACAGCATGGCTATCTACCATTTTACTTACAATTTTCAATGCATCAATTTCTACAAGTTCTAAACCACTTGGTGTAAAACCTGCTCTAAAAATTGCACTTACAGCTTCACTTGCTTTTTCTAAACTTACAAATGGAACGAGCATTAGCAAATCGTATTTAGGCAATGGAATTAGTTTTAAAACTATTTTAGTTACAAAGCCTAAAGTACCTTCGCTACCAACCATTAATTGTGTAAGGTTGTATCCTGTTGAGTTTTTAAGCACATTGGCTCCCGTCCAGATTATTTCACCAGATGGCAATACAACTTCTAAGTTTAATACATAATCTTTTACCACACCATATTTTACAGCTTTAGGGCCACCACTATTTTCAGCAATATTTCCACCAATAAAACAACTGCCTCTACTGCTTGGATCTGGAGGATAGAACAAGCCTTTTTCTTTTACAGCATTCATTAAAACTTCTGTAATAATGCCAGGCTCTGTAGTTATTTGAAGATTGCGTTCATCAATTTCTAAAATAGTATTCATTCTTTCGCAACTAACCAAAACGCCTCCTAAATGTGGCAAAGCTCCACCACTTAAACCAGTACCTGCACCTCTTGGTGTAACAGGTATTAAATCTCTGTTACACATTTTCATGATAGCCGATATTTCTTCAGCTGTTCTAGGTTTAACTACTACTTCTGGATTAAATTGTAAACGTTCAGTTTCATCGTGACCGTACTTTTCTAAATTTTCTTCATCAGCAAAAACAAAATTTTCGCCAACGATTTTTTTTAGTTCTTCAATGTGAGATAAGTTGATGGTTGCCATTCAAAAAATTTTGGCAAAAATAAATGGTTGTAATGAGATACAGGAAGTTAAAAAGCTCTATTTATAGTTATTTTATTTTACTAATAAAAAATTAGCAAAACATTGGTGGTATTAAAACCTAACAGTAGGACATTTAATGTTTTTATCTCTGCTTTTATACAATCCACTTTTTACAATTGAAACTTCGTAAGCACCACGAGTTTGATTGTAGTTTTTTAATACCGAAGTAGTGGCATCATAATTAAACGTAATTTTTAAATTCATTACATCAAAACCAATCATAGGAATAAGGGCATCATTGTTTCTGTAATATACACCTGCAAGTAATTGTATGCTTCCATTTCTTTCTGCACTTAAATCTCTTTGTGCCATTAAACCTAGTACAACTTCGTTGGTAGAACCAACTGTACTATAATAGATGTTGGGATTTAAAATCCATAAATCTTGTAATTTAATACTTGCGTTTGCAAAAAATGTATACCTACTATCTACTTGATTGTTGGCAGTTTTTGTAGCAAAAAAAGATTCTGAAGGACGATTGATATTTGATATACTTATACCAGTATTTAAATAAACATTATCGCTAGCAAAATAAGAATAGTTGATACCAGCTTGTAATGAAAAGTAGTTTACTGTATTTGCTGCAAAAGGTTCTCCTGACGGAATACTAATATCAAAAAATTTTCCATTCCATTGGCTGTTGAAATAGAGTTTATTTATATCTACTCTTTTTTGAGTAAAACCTAAATTGAACCCTCCGCTTAATAAACTTTTTAAGCCCAATAGTTGATGATAAGCAATAGATGCGTAGGCCCTTGTTGAAGTTAAATTTCCTGAGCCTGCTTCATCTTTTAAAAAAGCTCCACCAACACCAATCCAACTATTTTCAAATTTATTGTTGAACAATTGTGCATCGCCCCAAACACTCATGGTTTTATAAGGAAAGTTTGAAACCGATGCCCATTGATTTCTATAATTTCCGCCCAATCTAAAATCATAATCAGGATTAAAGCCAGTGTTGGCAGGGTTTACCAGCAATGGAGCATTAAAATATTGGGAAAAATGCAAATCTTGGCTATTTACTTTTTCAACAAAAAATAAGCTGCTTATTATTAATAATATGTTGAAGCATTTGTTCATTCAATAAAAATTAATTGTCCTCTAATGATTCGTGGTTGTATTATTTAAACTTATTTCAACAAGGTGATATCCCCTTTTTTAATAAATTTTGTACCATCGCTAAACTCTATATCTAACACATAATTGTAAACATCTTGTGGTTGTATTTGTCCATTGTATTTTCCATCCCAACCAATAGTTTGGCTAACACTTGTAAACACTAAATTGCCCCATCTATTAAAAATTCTCCAAGCCATTTTTTGTATGCCAAATCCTTGAACAAAAATTACATCATTTTTCCCATCATTGTTGGGTGTAAAAGCATTGGGTACATCTGCCGCAGGAATAATTCTTGCAGTAATTGGCAAACAAAATGTATCAATACAATTAAAATTATTTTTTACAAATAAACATGCATTATAAGTTTGAGATGCATTGTAATTGTGACGAACAATCGCATTTAGTGATGCTGTTGTTAAACTATCTCCATCGCCAAATTGCCATGTATAATTTGTACCACCTGTAGAAATATTGTTGAAGTTGACTGGAACATTTACCTCTGGAGGATTTGGATTAAACGTGAAACTAGAATTTGGATTTGGACTAATATTTATAGTAATGGTAACACTATCTACTTTGTTGCAAGTACTTGTATCTATAGCAGTCAACTTTACATTGAAAATACCTGTTGAATTGTAAGTATGTGTAGGATTTACTTGAGTTGAAATTGGAGAACCATCACCAAAATTCCATATAAAATCAGTACCAGCTAAAGAGGTATTGGTAAATGCTGCGTTATAAGGTACACAGCCGAAAGCTGGTGTAGTAAATTGAGCTTTAACCAACGGTGCAACACGTAAAGTTTGCACTACAGTATCGGGTTCGTTACAATAATTTGTATCAATTAATATGAGTTTTACATTGTAGTTGCCAGCAGACGCATACGAATGTGAAACTATTTGATTGCCACTTATAATAGTTGAACCATCACCAAATTCCCATTTAAAACTATTGGCCTTAAATGGTTTACTTGCTGGTGAAACTGAGTTGTTGATGAAGTTATATTTTAAATCTTGACAAGGCAATTGTTTGCTAGGAGTGAAGCCTAGAAAAGCATCATCATTTCGTACACGTAAAGTAGTGTACGATGTATCGGAAATATTACAAGTATTTGAATCAATAGAAACCAATCTTACAGAATAATCACCAATAAAATTGTACGTGTGTTGTACAAATGCAGTGGTTGTTGTTGTATCTGGAGAACCATCTCCAAAACGCCAAACATATTTTTGCCCAACAGCAATTGTGTCTCTAAAGCTTACCAATAAAGGAACACAACCTGAAGTATCTTTTACTCCATTAATTGATGACTGAACTGCACTTCCCACTCCTGAAAAATTGAATGCAATTTTAATGGCTGCTAAATTACAATGCTGATTACCTGTACCATTGGTTGGTGCCCAAACGCCTGGTGTTGTTGGAAAAACTGCACCACCTTGACAGTTGGCACAAATGGATTGATAAATCACTCCATTTTTGTCGAAGCGACTTGTTCCACCATCAACATGTTCACCAACAGATCCTCCATTCTGACCAAAAAAACTTCCATATAATTGGCTTGTGGCATTCTTTTCTAAAACAAAGAAATATAAATCTTGTCCATCAGTTGTGTTCTTGATAGCATCTGACGTAACTGTTAATCCCACAGTAGATTGGTTGGTATTGTAAATGGTATTGATACCACCGCCCCAACCAGAAACGTATACATTTTCGCATCTATCCACAAGAAACGCAACAGGAGAAATGTTTGGGCTGCTAATGTTGGTTCCAAAACGTGTAGAATATTCCCAGCCAGATAAATCTTGTTTTAGTTTAGCAATAAATTGCTTGCCATTTAATTGATTAAATGTAGCATTTACAACTGGCCAATTGCCTGTTGTAGTACCCATAACATATGGAAAATTGAACTTATCGAATTGAATTCCAAAAACAATATCTACACCATTTGTACCAATATAAGTTGATTTGATAAATTGGGTTCCGCTGTTGTTGAGTATGGTTATAAAACCATCTACATTGTCTGCACCTCCTTGATTGCTAGGAAAAATACTACCAGTAAAATTTCCTGGTAAGTTGGTGCTGTTTGTACCACCAGCAACATAAATATTGTTGTTTTGTGGATGCAGTGCTAAAACAAAAGCTGCATCATCGCCACTGCCACCAAGTAGGGTACTAAAAAGTACATTGCTTAATGTGCTATTGGTTTTTATTACAACACCATCTTGATAACGACCACCTGGTCCATTGCTTCCACCTCTTACTGTTTGAGCTGCACCAGTTGTTGTTGGAAAAGCTCCAAAGCCATCTAAAGCTCCTGCAGATTGTGTACAGCTTGCTAAATAAATGTTTCCATCGCCATCAACAATTACTTCACTTCTTGCATCATCACCATAATTTCTTCTAATGGTTTCCGTTGCATTACTTGGGCCAGCAGGATATTTTGGACGAACATTTACACCATCGTCTCCTGTACCACCAATCTTTATACTATTAATTAATGCAGTTCCTGCTGCATTAAATTTTGTAAGAATAATGTCCCAACCTCCACCAGTACCAAAATTTGGAACTGTTGTAGGATAGTTGCTAGAATTGGTTCTGCCAGCAACAATTAAATTATTTTGATTGTCGACAACTAAGCTATGTGGTTGTTCATTGCCTTGGCTTCCACCTAAATAAGTTGCATAAATTCTGTTGCTTCCATCGGCATTAAATTTCATAATTGAAATATCAAAACCACCGCCTTCACCTAAATTAATACCTCCTTGATAAGTAGTTTGAAATGCACCATTGCTTGTAGGAAATCCAACACCAAAAGAAATACCTCCTGCATAAAAATTTCCACTGCCATCATAAGTTGCTGTATAACCCCAATTGTCTGTTGTACTTCCTGTAAAAGTTGAAAAAATTAGTGTTGGGTCAATTACCAATGTTTCGGTAGTTGAAATATTTTTAGGGAGTTTAAATCGAACAATATTTCCCCTTACTTCAAAATTGCAATCAATTTCTTTTTTGCCAGATTGTGTAATTTGATATGTATAAGGAGAAGCCTCTCTTACGTCATCTACAGAAGTTTTAATA
>JAGOUF010000355.1 GCA_018061385.1 Chitinophagaceae bacterium
TGTGTCCATCTTTTCGCCACTACTCATAAATTTAATAGGCTTATTTACCGTGTATTTAATAGTTAATGCAGCACCACCTCTTGTATCACCATCTAATTTGGTTAATACAACACCACTAAAATCTAGTCTATCATTAAAGGCTTTTGCTGTGTTTACAGCATCTTGCCCTGTCATACTATCTACAACAAATAAAATTTCGGTTGGGTTAACAGCAGCTTTAATATTGGCAACTTCCGTCATCATTACTTCATCAACAGCTAAACGGCCTGCAGTATCTATAATTACTACATTTTTATTGGTTGCTTTAGCTTCTTTAATGGCATTTAATACAATAGCAACTACATCTTTATTTTCTCTTTCAGCATAAATAGGTACACCAATTTGCTCAGCTAAAACAGTTAATTGATCTATGGCCGCAGGTCTATAAATATCTGCTGCAACAACTAATGGACTTTTCTTTTGATTTTTTAAATAGGTAGCTAATTTACCTGTAAAAGTAGTTTTACCACTACCTTGTAAACCTGCAATTAAAATAACTGCTGGGTTACCTGTAATATTAAATTCTGCAGGTTGTCCCCCCATTAATTCAGTTAATTCATCCTGCACAATTTTTACCATTAATTGCCCCGGACTTACAGCATTTAGCACTTTTTCTCCAGTTGCTTTTTCCTTTACTTTATCGGTAAATTCTTTGGCAATTTTAAAGTTTACGTCGGCATCAATTAATGCACGTCTAATATCTTTAATTGTATTGGCAACGTTAAGATCATTAATTCTGGCTTCGCCTTTTAGGTTTTTAAAGGCACTTTCTAATCGTTCTGATAAATTACTAAACATAGTGTTCGTTTTATTTCAATAAAAAAGTGAACTTTTAAAGTTCACTTTAAAATGAGGTGCAAATATAATAGCAGTATTGGTTTTACCCTAAATACACTTTCAATTGTTTACAACGACTTGTATTTCTTAGTTTGGTAATTGCTTTATCTTTTATTTGCCTAACCCTTTCTCTGGTTAAATGAAATCTATCGCCAATATCTTCTAAGCTTAGTGCATGATCTATTCCTATACCAAAAAAATAACACAATACACTTTTTTGGCGATCGGTTAAGGTTTTTAAACTTCGTTCAATTTCGGTTTTTAACGATTCGTAATGAACTAGTTGATCATCGGTTTTGGCATCATTGGGGTTAAACATTAAATCGGCCATGGTTGCATCTTCTCCATCACCTAAAGGAGAATCCATGCTTATATGTTTTGTTGAAACACTTAATGTTGCTGTAATTTCATCCAATGGTTCATGTAACAGTTCTGCCAATTCTTCAGCGGTTGGTTCTCTTTCAAACTCTTGTTCTAATTGTTGATAGGCTTTGCTAATGCGATTGGATAAACCAACTTTATTCAATGGCAATCGTACAATTCTGCTTTGTTCGGCCAATGCTTGTAAAATGCTTTGCCTAATCCACCAAACGGCGTAAGAAATAAATTTAAAGCCCCTTGTTTCATCAAAACGAATGGCAGATTTTATCAGTCCTAAATTTCCTTCATTAATTAAATCGGGCAACGATAACCCTTGATTTTGGTATTGTTTGGCTACTGAAACCACAAAACGTAGGTTACTTTTTACCAATCTGTCTAACGATTTTTGACAACCCTGTCTAATATTAACTGCAAGTTGAGCTTCTAACTCTGCACTAATTAATTCAACCTTTCCAATTTCTTGTAAATATTTTTCTAAACTTTGGCTCTCACGATTGGTGATGCTTTTTGAAATTTTGAGTTGACGCATACTCATAACTATTGAGTTTAGTTTGGTTGTTTAGTAGTATGGAATATTGTAAAAAAGGAATAGTATTCTTGAAGGCGTCTCTCAATAACTAACTCTACAAGTAGCAATTTAGTTAACTTATAGCAAATTAGCTGAAAATATTTATTCGATATTGGTTGAGTACAAGAATGCTTTTTGGGTTTTTATGTTATTGAATTTGGCTTTCTGATAAAAAACATTTGGTTGGTTGCTATTTATTGTTATTATTGCAGCTATACATTTAGGATTAAAGATTTTGAAATGAGTAAAAAACAATTATTTACTGTAGAATTTAAAGTAAGATGTTCACCATCTATACTTTTTGAATTCTTGAGTACAACTACAGGATTACAAGAATGGTTTGCAGATAAAATAGATGAGTGGGAAGGTGTGTTGAGTTTTAGTTGGAATGGCGGAACACCTGATAAAGCAGTTGTTGTAGAACAAGAAGAAAATAAATTTATTAGATACCGTTGGTTGCATAGCGAAAAAACGGAATACTTTGAATTTAGAGTTATGAAAACTGAAATTTCTAATCAAACGATTTTAGTAATTTCTGATTTTGCAGAGAAGAACGATATTAAAGATCAAACCCAATTATGGGAATATCAAATGAAAGAATTGTTTCATCGTTTAGGAAGCTAATAATTTTAATAACTGTGCAAATTGTTCAGTAAAAAAATATTCAAAATTGTCCCACTCCTGTAGTGGGATTTTTTTGGCCAACTTTATAAATTGCAAATCCTCTATTTCTGTTTTGGTAAAATTGCTGAGAGGTTTATAATTGTCTTCTCTAAAATGATGTTCCCATTGTGTGTTGTTGCAACAAAGCATCCAAGGCATATCGTCTATAACACTTGTAGGGCTTAAGTTTTGTTGTAATTTATTTTTTAGGTGTTGTGCAGTAGCTCCATTTAATTGTAAGGTAATACTGGCAAAATTGCCCCACCAAAAAAATGTTCTAATAGCACAAGTGTTTTGCTTGGTAAAATATCTAGGATAATCTAACATTACCCAAGGCAAGCCTTCATAGTTTTCGCCTTTAGAAATTTTTGGTGCAACTGCATTCACTTCTTGCAATAACGAATGGCTATTGTTAACTTGTGTAGAATAGGTATTGGCCAATGTTCCAAATAAATTGTACACCTCTTGTATAATTTTGTTCTTTGTTAAAATAATGGTTGCATTATTCATCAATTCTATTTCTGCTATTGAAAGTTTTACATTTGCCATACATTATTATTTAAACAGGTATTGTAAAGAAAAGACAAAGTGATAAAAAAACTCGATACATTAATTCTTCGTTCCTTCATTGGGCCTTTTTTTGCCACTTTTATAATATCGTTGTTTGTGTTGGTAATGCAGTTTTTTTGGCTGTATATAGATGATTTAGTAGGGAAAGGAATTGATGGAGTTACCATGCTAAAATTAATTATGTATGTTTCTGCTACTGCTGTTCCTTTAGCATTGCCTTTGGCCATGTTACTCTCTTCAATTATGACGTTTGGTAACCTTGGAGAAACATTTGAATTGGTAGCTATTAAAAGTGCTGGAATTCCTTTGTTGCGTTTTATGAGGCCATTGCTTGTAACTGCATTGTTGGTTACAGGTGTTGCATTTGTATTTGCCAACAATATTATACCAGTTGCACAACTAAAATTGG
>JAGOUF010000020.1 GCA_018061385.1 Chitinophagaceae bacterium
TCCTGGTACTTACTAACCCATCCATATATAAAGTGTCGCATCTGCGGCACTTTTTATTTTAGCATGTTTCGTTACTTTATTATACATAAACCTTTTAATACACTCTCACAATTTACAAGTGAAGGAGGTAAAAAAACATTGGCAGATTACTTCAATGTTCCTAAAGATATTTATCCTGTTGGACGATTGGATTATGATAGCGAAGGCTTGCTTATTTTAACCAACGATAAAAAATTAAATCATCGATTGTTGCATCCCACATTTAAACATGAAAGAGAATATTGGGTACAAGTAGATGGTGCAATTACAGAAAATGCGATTCAACAATTAAGGAATGGTGTAACAATTAATGTTGATGGAAAAATATATGCAACAAAAAAATCGACTGTTGAATTTTTTGAAAATGAACCCAAAGTTGCAATAAGAAATCCTCCTATAAGAGAAAGAAAAAACATTCCTGCTCCATGGATAAAAATGATTTTACAAGAAGGGAAAAATAGACAAGTAAGAAAGATGACAGCAAGTGTTGGATTTCCTACTTTAAGATTAATTAGATACAGAATAGAACAAATTACTTTAGCAGATTTGCAGACTGGAGAAATGCTTGAATTATCGGCAAAAAATTTATATAAAAAACTGTTTAATGAGTAATTATTGTTTTGAAAACTAACCAGCTTTTTTAGTATTCGTGTATCCATTTTTTAGCAACCATTGTAAAACCTTTTCTCTTTGATCTCCTTGAACAATCATTTCATTGTCTTTTGCACTACCGCCAGTACCACAAAAGTTTTTTAGTTTTTTGCCCAATTCTTCCAAATCGTCAATAGTTCCTACAAATCCTGTAATTAGTGTAGCAACTTTGCCTCCACGTTTTTTGGTATCTAACCAAACACGTAATTTTTGTTGATTGTTGGGTAAGGTTTGTAAAGCTTGTTCATCTTCCTCAAACTTAAAATTTGGATTGGTGCTAAATACGAATCCATTGTTATCGGGTTTGTTTTTTTTCGACATAATTATTCTCTTTTGTTTCAACTACATCAACACGGCTTTTAAACTTAAATCCAAACTCTTTGCTTGATGTATTAATCCGCCAACACTTACATAATCTACCCCAGTGGCTGCATAAGATTGAATGGTTTGATAATTAATTCCACCACTTGCTTCTGTTTCAAATTGGTTATTAATTAATTTAACAGCATGTAAAACTTGTTCGGGTGTAAAATTATCTAGCATTATTCTAAACACTTTTCCTTTACCAATACTGCATACTGTTTCAACATCTTCAATACTTCTTGTTTCAACTTCTATTTTTAAGTGAGGTTGTTGGGTAGTAACATATTGCCAAGCTTTTTCTATTGCATTTTCCAATCCACCAGCATAATCAATATGATTGTCTTTAAGCATTATCATATCGTATAAACCAAATCTATGATTCATTCCACCACCAATTTTTACAGCTTCTTTTTCTAACAATCTAAAGTTTGGAGTTGTTTTTCTGGTATCTAATAATTGTGTATTAAATCCTTGCAGTAATTGAACATAACTATTGGTTAACGTGGCAATACCACTCATGCGTTGCATACAATTTAAAACCAATCTTTCGCAGGTTAAAATAGTGTGTATAGATGCGGTTACTTCAAATGCTTGTTCACCAATAACCATTAAATCGCCCTCTTTTTTAAAAGCAATAAATTGGGCTGTTGGTTCAACTTGTTTAAATATTTTTTCTGCTACAGCAACACCAGCTAAAATACCAGCTTGTTTAATTTTTAAAACAGCTTTTCCTTGTTGATTTGGTGGAATACAACTTAATGTACTATGATCTCCATTGCCTACATCTTCTTGCAATGCAGCTATAACCAATTGGTGTAGTTGTTCATCAAAATTTGTCATGTTGCAAAGTAATATCAATTCTACAAATTCAATTCAATTCAAATAAAAAAAGGGTTTCTAAAAAGAAACCCTTTATCACAAAAAACTCAAAAAACTAATTGATTCGTATCGAAATAATGTCTTGTTTATTGTCATTTTTTTTCATCATAATGGTAATGTTAAAACCTTTGCCCGTATTTTTTAATTTACCAGCCATATACATAGTATTGCCCATTTCTCTTTGTGAGGTTAATTCGAAACCTTTAATATTATTATCGGTAAAAAAAGCTTTTAATGCAAGTGTAGCTTGATTTTTACCCATATTTTTTACTTCATCTTTTTCCAACAATTTTAAATCAATAAAACTATCAAAATAGTTGGCCAACTGCTCTACATTGGCTGTTTTTAAAGCTTTAACAACACCATCATTATCTACTTGCATAGTAAATGAAAATGATATTAATGGGATAACAAATAATAGAAACAGCTTTTTCATTAATTAAAATTTCGGTAAATGACTACTTTTTACTTGCCAAAATCATACCAAACCTATTTTTACGTTAAGGTTTTGATAAAGATAAACGAAGAATGTGCATATTTCCAAAAAGTGTAGTTTTACAGCATGAACAAAAAAGTGATTTTAATTATCATGGATGGATGGGGTTTGGGTCAATCCAAAATTTCTGATGCTATTCAAAATGCCAATGTTCCGTTTGTAAATAGTTTGTATAAAAAATTTCCCAATAGTACATTGGTTACTTGTGGTGAAGCTGTTGGTTTGCCAGATGGACAAATGGGCAACAGTGAAGTGGGACACTTAAACTTAGGTGCAGGAAGAATCGTATATCAAGAATTACAAAGAATCAATGTTGCAATTAGAGATCAATCTTTTTTTAGCAATAAAGAGCTACTTTCTTCTATTCAATATGCTAAAGAAAACAATGTTGCATTGCATTTAATTGGGTTGGTTAGCGATGGTGGTGTACACTCTCATACAACTCATTTAAAAGCCATTATAGATGCTGCTGAAAAAGCAGGATTGAAAAAAGTATTCATTCATGCATTTACAGATGGTAGAGATTGTGACCCAAAAAGTGGATTGGGTTTTATTACAAATTTGCAACAACACATTGCACCAACTCATGCAAAAATTGCAACCATTAGTGGGCGTTATTTTGCAATGGATAGAGACAAGCGTTGGGAAAGAATACAACTTGCTTACAATGCATTGGTACATGGTATTGGAGAAAACACCAATGACATGAGTGCTGCTATTCAACAATCTTATGCAACAGGTGTAACAGACGAATTTATTAAGCCAATCATTAATGCTTCTTTTGATACAGAAGATGCCAAAATTAAAAATGGCGATGCCGTAATTTGTTTCAATTTTAGAACCGATCGTTGTAGAGAAATTACTGAAGTTTTATCGCAAAAAGATTTCCCCGAACAAAACATGAAATCCTTAAAGCTGCATTATACAACAATGACAGAGTATGATGCTACCTTTAAAAATGTAGCAGTAATGTTTGAAAACGATAACCTAAACAATACATTAGGAGAAGTGTTGGCTGCAAATGGTAAGCACCAAATTCGTTTAGCAGAAACAGAAAAATATCCACACGTAACTTTCTTTTTTAGTGGAGGAAGAGAAACGGAATTCGATGGAGAATCCCGAATGATTGTTCCATCGCCAAAAGTTGCAACGTATGATTTGCAACCTGAAATGAGTGCATACGGACTTACAGAAAAGTTACTGCCAGAAATTGAAAAAGAATCGGTCGACTTCGTTTGTTTAAACTTTGCCAATGCCGATATGGTGGGTCATACAGGCGTTTTTAGTGCAGTTGTAAAAGCTGTTGAAACTGTTGATGCTTGTGTAGCAAAAATTGTTACGGCTGCATTACAACACAATTATACAGTGTTGCTAACTGCCGATCATGGTAATGCCGATTATATGATTAATGAAGATGGAAGCCCCAACACCCAACACTCATTAAACTTGGTGCCATTGTTTGTAATTGACAATGAATATAAGGGCACCGTAAAACCTGGTAAATTAGGCGATATTGCCCCAACCGTTTTATCCATTATGCAATTGCCAATTCCACAAGAAATGACTGGCAATATTTTAATTGAGTACTAAATTTTTTATATGAAAATTTTAAAGAAAATATTAATTGGTTTATTGATTGTTTTTGTAGCAATTCAATTTTTTCAGCCAACAAAAAATAAAGAAGCCAATATTACAGAACAGCATGTATACAATGTTTACAATACACCCAATGAGGTTAAAGTAATATTGGATAAAGCTTGTAACGATTGTCATAGCAACAACACAAAATATCCTTGGTATGCATCTATACAACCTGCGGCTTGGTGGCTTAACGATCATGTACAAGATGGGAAAAAGCACTTAAATTTTAGCATATATAAAAGCTACAATTTAAGAAGGCAATACCATAAAATGGAGGAAGTAATTGATGAAGTTAAAGAAGGCGAAATGCCTTTGAATAGTTATACTTGGATACATCGCAATGCAAAACTTTCTACAGAAGAAAAAACAAGGTTAACCAATTGGGCTCAAAGTATTATGGATACAATGAAAGCAAAATACCCAATAGATAGTTTAGTAAAAAAGAAATCATAGTTTGAAAGTATTTAATAAAGTTGTAGCCCTTTTTTTCCTAATACTCATATTTATACCAATGTCAATTGGTGTTGTTTGGTTATGCCATCAATATTACAGCCACTATACTGTAAAACAGCAATTGAAAGAAACACATATTCAAACAATAATTCTTGCTCCCGAAAGAATGCAATGGATAGAACTTGACGAAAAATTATTAATTGAAGGTGAAATGTTTCATGTACAAAATTATATACTTAACGAGAATGGATTTTATTTAGTAAAAGGTATTTTTAATACCGATGAAAATAAAATTTACACTATACTGTCGCAATTGTTTCATAAACAAAATGATCAAGAAGAAGATGGCTGCATGAGCAAAGTTGTGTCGTTTTGCTGGGGCGAAAACATGGAAAATATACTGTGCAACACATCTTGTTTAGTTAAAAATACTATATCTTATAGCAACCATTATTCATTTGCTACACCTGTCTATTTTAAAAATGTATTGATACCACCTCCAAAAATTTGATTGAATTAACTAGGTTATTATTCTTTCAAATTTTAATTATTTATACATGTTTAAAAAAACAATATTCTTCGTATGTGCCATATATTCTATGTCTTTTATTTATGCACAAAAAATAGAAAAAGACACTTTATCTGCAACAGAAAAATTAAAAGATATTACTGTTCATTATAATAAATGGGAACAAAATTTAAATGAAGTTCCCAATAGAATCGTAAAAATTTCTTTGAAGAATCTTCGAATGCAAAATCCTCAAACCATGGCAGATGCACTTGGTACAACTGGAGATGTGTTTATACAAAAAAGCCAATTGGGTGGTGGAAGCCCTATGATTAGAGGCTTTGCAACCAATAGAGTGTTACTTGTTGTAGATGGTGTACGTATGAACAATGCCATTTACAGAAGTGGAAACTTACAAAATATACTTTCGTTAGATGCTTTATCTATAGACGATGCAGAAATAATTTTTGGTCCAGGATCTTTAATTTATGGAAGTGATGCTATTGGTGGAGTAATGGATTTTCATACACTGCAACCTAAATTTGCAACACCTAAAAATCAGTTGGTAAGTGGCAATGCATTGTTGCGATACAGTTCTGCCAACAAAGAAAATACTGCACATTTTAACTTTAATGTTGCTAGTAGTAAACTTAGCTTTTTAACCAGTTTTACTTATAACAATTTTAACGATTTACAAATGGGGAAAAATGGTGGGGACAAAAGTTATTTGCGAAATGAATATGTTGAACGAATTAATAATGCAGATGTTGTTTTAGCAAACACAAGCCCTCGAGTACAAAAATTTTCTGCTTATTTTCAAAAAAATTTACTTACAAAACTTGCTTATCAGCCCAATAAAAATTGGCTTTTACAATATGGATTTCATTACTCAACAACTGGAAATACGCCACGTTATGATCGACTAATTGAATATGCTAACAATTTATTAAGATTTGCTGAATGGAATTATGGCCCACAAACTTGGTTAATGCACAACCTGCAATTACAATATACTAAAGCATCAACATTGTACAACAATGTTCGGCTTACAGTTGCTTATCAAGATAACGAAGAAAGTAGAATAGATAGAAGAAGAAACAACAATAACCGTCGTACACAAACAGAACATGTACAAGCATTGTCTATTAATGTCGATGTTGAAAAAATTCTTTCAACTAAAGCAACCATATTTTATGGAGTTGAATTTATAGACAATGCTATTGGTTCTTTTGCCAATACTCAAAATATTAATACACAAGTACAAACAGCAAATGCAACAAGATATCCAAATAATTCTACATGGAATTCTTATGCAGCGTACGCAAGTTATAAAAATAATGTAAGTAAAAAATCTACCATTTCTGCAGGGTTTCGTTACAATCATGTTGCTATAAAGGCACCTTTCGATACAACATTTTTTAAATTTCCTTTTACAGAAGCCAACTTAAAAACAAGTGCTATAACCGGTAATATTGGTTGGGTATTTAAACCAACTGAACAATGGAAAATAAATGCAATTATTTCAACAGGATTTAGGATGCCCAATATTGATGATATTGGCAAAATATTCGAATCGGCTCCAGGTATTGTAGTTGTTCCAAATCCAAATTTAAAAGCCGAATATGCTATTAATTATGAAGTTGGGGTTACTAAAACTTGGAAAGAAAAAAATCAATTGTATGTATCTGTTTTTTATACTGTTTTGAACAATGCTTTAACACGAAGACCGTTTAAATTTAATGGTCAAGATTCTATTATGTACGATGGAGTTAAAAGCCAAGTTGAAGCAATTCAAAATGTTGCAACTGCAAAAGTTTGGGGCGTACAAGCAGGATATGAAATAGCCTTATTAAAAAACTTAATTTGGCAAACCAAACTAAATTGGGTGGAAGGAAAAGAAACTGATGATGTACAAAATGTGCAAGTGCCTTTGCGTCATGCTGCTCCATTTTTTGCTTCTACTATGTTAGAATATGAGTACAAAGAGTTTACTTTTCAAGCAAATGCAATGTACAATGCCGAAATTAGCAATAACAATTTAGCACCTTCCGAAAAGGCTAAAACATTTATTTATGCTAAAGATGCAAGTGGAAATCCTTACAGCCCATCTTGGTTTACCATTCATGCAAAAGTATCTTATAAAATAAATTCAATTAAAACCTTGCTATCATTGGGTTGCGAAAACATAACCAATCAAATGTATCGTCCATATTCATCTGGCATTGTAGCTGCAGGATTTAACTTTATTGTATCTTTAAAAACCTCTTTATAGTTGTATGCTTAAGCTGCTAACTTTGCAGCATGATTATTAAAACAGCTAAATATATTATATCGTCTCCAACGTACGATGTATGCCCAGAACCCAACAAACCAGAATATGCATTTATAGGAAGAAGCAATGTTGGAAAATCTTCGTTAATAAATATGTTGGTGAATCAAAAAAACTTAGCCAAAACTTCTGGTACGCCAGGTAAAACCCAATTAATCAATCATTTTATTATAAACGATAAATGGTATATAGTTGATTTGCCTGGTTATGGCTATGCCAAACGTTCTCAAAATGATAGAAATAGATGGGAACAAATGATTGAACACTACTTTAAAAAAAGAGCTAATTTGGTAAACGTGTTTGTGTTAATTGATGCACGTCATGCTCCACAAAAAAACGATTTAGAGTTTGTAAATCAATTGGGCCGTTGGGAAGTTCCTTTTACATTGGTATTTACAAAAGCCGATAAAGAAAAACCTGGCGTTGTAAAAAGAAACGAACAATTGTTCTTAGATAAAATGAGAGAAACTTGGCAATTTTTACCACAAAGTTTTGTTACAAGTGCTGAGAAAAAAACTGGTAGAGAGGAGATATTGCAATTTATTTTCAATTGCAATATTCGTATAAACGAAGAAGCAACAGGTGAACAATTCTAACCCTTTCATTCACATTTACCCATTAACTATGAGACATTTAAGCTTAGTTTTTTTGCTGTGTAGCTTTTTTGCAAAAGCACAACAAGCCGATATTTTAATTAAAAACGGAAAGTTGATAGATGGAACTGGCAACAGTTGGTACTATGCAGATATTGCAATAAAAAATGGAAAAATTGTACAAATTGGTAAACTGCAAAACTATACTGCAACCAAAACAATTGATGCTACAGGTTTAATTGTAAGCCCTGGTTTTATTGATGTTCATACACATTTAGAAGACGATGAAAAAAGAAATCCTTTAGCTACCAATTTTATTTTAGATGGAGTTACAACTTGCATAACTGGCAACTGTGGTAGTAGCAATGTAAACATGCAACAATATTTTTCCTTTATAGATAGTCTTAAATTATCTATAAATGTAGCAGCATTAATTGGGCACAACGATGTAAGAAAAGCTGTGATGGGAAGAGCAATGAGAGATCCCAATGAAAATGAAATGCAACAAATGGAAGCATTGGTATTGCAAGCCATGAAAGATGGGGCAGTAGGTTTATCTACAGGATTAATTTACATTCCTGGTACATACAGTAAAACAGAAGAAATTGTACGATTGGCAAAAGTTGCAGCTGCATACAATGGTGTTTATGCTAGCCACATGAGAGATGAAGGCGATAGTGTTGTACAAGCAATTGAAGAAGCTTTGTATATTGGTAAAATGGCTAAAATGCCTGTTGAAATTTCTCATTTTAAATTAAGTGGTCAACAAAATTGGGGAAGAAGTAAAGAAACAATTCCCATGATTATTAAAGCTAGAGAAGAAGGATTGGATGTAACCATAGATCAATATCCATATACTGCTAGCAGTACGTCTTTAAGTACATTGTTGCCAGATTGGGCGTTGGCAGATGGACAAGATAGCATTAATAAAAGGTTGAGCAATCCTTTGTTGAGAAAGCAAATCAAAACTCAAATGTTGGCTCGTTTAAAAAAGAGAAACTTAAAGCATTGGGGTTATGCAGTAATAGCATACTTCCGTCATGATACTTCTTATAATGGGAAAAGTGTAGAAGAAATTAATTTATTAAAAGGCAGAAAACATAAGGCACAAGAAGAGGCTGAAACCATTATGGATATGATGACACAAGGTGGAGCTTCTGCTGTTTTTCATGGTATGAGTGAAGATGATGTAAAGAACATTATGCGTTATCCGTTCAACATGTTTGCAAGCGATGCTTCAATACGTGTGTTTAATTCTGGCAACCCACACCCTAGAGGTTATGGTACAAATGCAAGGGTTTTGGCTAAATATGTTAGAGAAGAAAAAGTATTGAGTTTAGAAGAAGCTATAAGAAGAATGACTAGTTTACCTGCACAAAAATATCAATTAAAAGATAGAGGCTTATTAAGAGAAGGATTTGCTGCAGATGTGTTGTTGTTTGATGAAAAAGAAGTAACAGATATGTCAACCTTTGTACAACCACACCAATATAGCAAAGGCTTTAAATATGTATTGGTAAATGGAATTGTAACTGTAGAAAATGGAGAACATACTGGTGTAAGAGCAGGCAAAAGTTTAAGAAAGCAAGTAAGTAACTAAGCTTCTGTGCTTTCAATATCTTCTAATACTTTGTTTAATTGTGCTTCAAAAGCTTGCAATTTTTTTGAAGTTTCGTCAAGCTGAATCATAGATTCCCCTGTTTTATTTTGTTCAGTTGCAAACCATAACAAAGCCATGCTTACATAATCTTGCATATCTTTTCCTGCAAAATTTTCTTTGTATTCAAAAATTTTATCGTTAATTAGTTTCACCGTTTTTCTAATTAATTCCTCTTCAATAGGTTCAATTTTTAAACGATAACTTCTATCGGCAATTACAATATTGGCAGGAATTAGTTCTGACATAAATAACTAGTTTAATGCAATTATATACCAGCGTTTAACAACAACAAACATTGATCTATTTCAAGCAAGTATTTATCAATTTGCTTTTGTAAGGCCACTTTATTGGTACTGTTCTTTTGTAAATCTGCTACAGTTGAAACATCTAAGCTATCAACAGCAATTGTATGATTGGCAGTATTTTTTAACTTTAAAATGGAAACTTCTTTTTTCAATTGTTCATTCTCTTTTTGCAACAACTTATACTGCTTCAGCAATTGTTGAAGCTTTTGTTGTAAACCGTTTAGTTGTATAGTTATTGTTGCATCCATTAATAAACAATCAAAATATTATTTTCTTATTTCGGCTGATAATTCATTTTCAAATTGCTGAACTAATTTATTCATCATGCCATCAATTTCCTTATCTGTCAATGTTTTTTCTTCATCCAAAAAAGTAAAATTAACTGCCATCGATTTCTTATCAGCTCCTAATTTTTCACTTTCAAAAACATCAAATAAACGTACTTGCTGCAGTTTGTTCAACTTAGTTTTTTGAATAGTTGCTTCAATTGCATCAAACGAAATATTTTTATTTACTACCATTGCTAAATCTCTTTGTATGGTAGGAAACTTAGTTACTTCTTTATAAGAAATTTTATTGTTGGTAACCAATTGTACTAAAGTAGTAAAATTAAAATCAATAAAGTAAACTGGTTGTTTAATATCAAATTGTTGCAACTTGGTTTTGCCAACTTCTACTATTGTGGCTACTTGTTTTTTATTGGCAATTACTTGAACAATTAAACCATTGCCTTCTTCTTTTTTAAACTCTATATTGCCAAATCCAACTAAGGCAACAATGCCTTGTGTAATGCCTTTGGTAGTATAAAAATTAAAAGCTTTACTTTTTTCGTTCCAAACATCATCGTGGTTTGCACCAGTTATGTATAAACACAAATGTTCTTGTTCTTTGTAATGCCCAACTGCTTTTGAGTGGTAGGTTTTACCAAATTCAAATAATTGTAAATTGTTATTTCTTCTATTTAAATTATACGCTAAACTTTCCAATCCTGTTTCTAACATACTTGGTCTAAGCACATCTAAATCGGCACTTAAATTGTTCATCATTTTAACCGATGTAGCCAAAACATCTTCTCCAAAATATTTACTATTGGTAATTGAATTGGTGAAAATTTCATTGCAACCTTGTCCCACCAAATAGGTAGAAATTTTTTCTCTTAAACTTTCTTTGATGGCAATATCATCAATGGCAGGAGAAATGGTAATACTTGTAGGAATTTCAATATTATCCAATCCATCTATACGTAAAACTTCTTCAACAATATCTGCAGGTAAACTAATATCTGGCTTATTGTATGGCACAGCAATTCTTAGTTCATCCATGCCCTCTTTAAGAACTTCAAAACCTAAACTGGTTAAAATTCTTTTAACTGCGTCTGGGTGATAGTTTTTACCACTTAATTTTTTTAAGTAATGATACTTAATAGCAACTTGTGTTTTTTCTTTTGGAGAAGGGTACACATCAACTACTTCACTTGAAATTGTACCACCTGCAACTTCTTTAATTAACAATGCTGCACGTTTTAAAACATGTACAGTATTAGAAATATCAACACCTTTTTCAAAACGTGTTGCAGCATCTGTTCTTAATTCATGGTGAACAGAAGTTTTTCTTATACCAATTGCATCAAAGCAAGCACTCTCTAAAAATATTTGTGAGGTTGTATTTTTTACGCCACTTGTTAAGCCACCAAATACACCACCAATACACATTGGATTGCTTTGTGCATCGCAAATCATTAAATCTGTTGCTGTTAATTTTCTTTCTTTTTCGTCTAAAGATGTAAATAGAGTTCCGTCAGGAAGGGTTTTTACCAATACTTTATTACCTGCAATTTCCGCTGCATCAAAAGCATGTAAAGGTTGGCCAGTTTCGTGTAAAATATAGTTGGTAACATCCACAATATTGTTAATACTTCTTACACCAATAGCAGTAAGTTTATTTTTCAACCAATCAGGACTTTCTTTTACAGTTACACCACTAATGCTTACACCTGCATAACGTGGGCAGGCTGCTGTATTTTCTACAGTAACTGTAATAGGTAAGCTATTGTTATCGGCTTTTAGCTGATTGGTGAAAATATTTTTAACTTTTGTTTCTTTATTGTTGTGGTGTGTTAAGTAAGCACAAACATCTTTAGCAACACCGTAATGGCTCATAGCATCCATACGGTTGGGAGTTAATCCAATTTCAAAAATTACATCATTGTAAGGTTTAAAATATTCGGCAGCCAAACTGCCCACTTTTGTATCGGTTGGTAAAACCATAATTCCATCGTGGTTTGTACCAATACCAATTTCATCTTCAGCACATATCATTCCATAACTTTCTACACCTCTAATTTTTGCAACCCTCATGGTTAAAGGCTCTCCACCAATTGGATAAATGGTCGTTCCAACTGTTGCAACCACAACTTTTTGTCCTGCTGCAACATTGGCTGCCCCGCAAACAACTTGCAAATGTTCTACAGCTCCAATATTTACAGAGGTTACTTTTAATTTATCGGCATTGGCATGTGGTTCGCAACTCAATACTTCACCAATTACCAATCCTTTTAATCCGCCTTTAATATTTTCATATTGTTCCATGCTTTCTACTTCTAAACCAATTGAGGTAAGAATTTTAGAAAGTCTTTCAGGTTCTATTGTTTCGGGCAAATAATCACTTAACCAATTGTAGCTTATTGTCATACTTTTTATCTTAAATATTGGCAGCGAAGATAATGTTTTAGCAAATGGATTTTAGTAGCAATTATTGGCCAATTGAATGGTTGTGTAAACAAATATTCATATTGAATTGTATATTTTTTGAGTGCCCGTTTTTTTGAGTGCAACACTTATTGTATATATGTTTTAAGAAAAAACATTGCTCAAAAATATACCTATTTTTTATTGACGGAACTCCGCATTTTTTGCTATTTAATGTCATTATTTTATAAAAATGAGCATTTTTTAGCACCCTTTTAAGTACGTGTAAAAAGCCGAGACGAACCTTAAAAAATCAAAATTTCTTTCTACACATTGTGTGTGTATAAAACAACAATACCTACTAATAACTTTTGTATATTGTGTACAAACCATGTTTTTGATGTGAATGAAGCCTTAAATGCTGTGAATTAAACTGTGAATTGATGTGAAAGAAAATTCAGC
>JAGOUF010000356.1 GCA_018061385.1 Chitinophagaceae bacterium
TACCAGAAATTGCTGCTGAAGAAGATAGAGATAGAATAAGTGCCAAAGGATTTTCTATGGGTTATATTGGTAGTGTTCTATTACAAATTATTTGCTTTGTGTTGTTGTTTAAACAAGAATGGTTTGGTTTAAAAAGCGATGGACAAGCGTTACAAATTTCATTTTTATTGGTAGGCGTTTGGTGGTTTTCTTTTGCTCAAAGAACCTTGTTTGTTTTGCCGAAAGGTACACCAAGTGCTAACAGACCAGATAAAAATATTTTTGCCAATGGATTTATTGAGTTGAGTAAAGTGTGGAAACAACTAAGCAATATGCCTGTTTTAAAAAGATTTTTACTGGCTTTCTTTTTTTACAATATGGGTGTACAAACTGTAATGTTAGCAGCAACTTTATATGGAAAAAGTGAATTGGGTATTCCTACTACCAATTTAATTATTTCAATTCTAGTAATACAATTGGTGGCAATTCCAGGAGCCACATTAATGTCTAAATTATCGGGCAAAATTGGAAATTTACAAACATTAATTATTGCTGTAGTTATTTGGATTGGGCTTTGTGTTGCAGGATATTTATTGCCTAAAGGCAATATCAATGCATTTTATTTATTGGCTGCTTTTGTAGGGTTTGTTATGGGTGGCATTCAAAGCCTTAGCCGAAGTACGTATGCCAAACTAATGCCTGTAACAAAAGATACCACATCGTTCTTCAGTTTTTTTGATGTAACCGAAAAAGTAGCTATTGTAATTGGCATGTTTGGTTATGGATATATTACTGAATTGGCTGGAGGTTCTCAACGAAATTCAGTATTGTCGTTAACTGGATTATTTATTATAGGATTGTTGTTATTGATATATACTATTCAAGCACAAAAAAATAAAACTCATGCAACTATATAGTATTGAAACAGAAAATTTTAAGCTTGACGGAGGTGCAATGTTTGGCGTTGTGCCCAAAAGTATTTGGCATAAATTAAACCCTGCTGATGAAAATAATTTGTGCAGTTGGGCTATGCGTTGTTTATTAATTGAAGATGGAAATAAACTAATATTAGTAGATACAGGCATTGGCAATAAACAAGATGCTAAGTTTATGGGGCATTATTATTTACATGGAGAAAACACATTAGATAAATCATTGGCAAAACATGGGTTTTCTAAAAATGATATTACCGATGTTTTTTTAACACATTTACACTTTGATCATTGTGGTGGAAGTATTGAAAGAATAGACGACAAATTAGTACCTGCATTTAAAAATGCAACCTACTGGAGCAATCCTGCACATTGGCAATGGGCAACTCAACCCAACGATAGAGAAAAAGCTTCTTTCCTAAAAGAAAACATTTTGCCCATACAAGAAAGCGGTCAACTTAAGTTTATTGAAACACCCAATCAACAAACAGATACTGCTTTAGCTACAGCAACTTTTACAAACAATATTGATGTTCGTTTTGTACATGGACATACAGATGCAATGATGTTGCCACAGATTAAATACAAAGACAAAACAATTGTGTATATGGCAGATTTGTTGCCAAGCACTGCACACATCCCATTGCCTTATGTAATGGCTTATGATATGTTTCCATTAACTACTTTGAACGAAAAAAAATCTTTTTTAACCGAAGCTGTAACCAACAATTATATACTCATGTTCGAGCATGATATTCACAACGAATGTTGCACTTTACAACAAACAGAAAAAGGGATAAGAGTAGGAAATATTTTAAAATTGAGTGAGCTGTAAGGTTAGTACATACAGAGCTACAGCACTTTCAAGTTTTACTATTTATCTAAAAGATAATCTGTAATTGTAGTTATGGTTGTTTTACCAATAATGCCAATAATTAATAAATCTTTATCCCCTGTTAAAAGGTGTGTGGCTTTTCCATCGCAGGCTAATGAAAGTAAAAAATTGTCTTTAGGGTCTCTACAAATATCAATGCTTGAATTGACGAATATTAATTCAGCTTTTGAGCTTATTTTTTTTAATAAATCTTGTAAATCAATTTTGGTAAAATATTTTTTAAACTTTGGTCTGTTAGCAACTTCAATAAATTCGTCAATGAGATTTTGGCTAAAAAGTAATACAACAAGATCGTTTTTCAGTAAGCCGTCAATTTTTGAGTAATCTTTGGTTAATAGAAAACTTATCCAAAGATTTGTATCAATAATAATTCTATGCTTTTCTTTTTTTTGCATATTTTTTCGATCTTACAGCTTCAACTTCTTTGGTAATTTTATCTAATGTTGGTGGATTTTTTGCAGCATTTTTACGCAGTTTATTTACGACAGTCAAAAATGAGTTTGAAGATGATTTCTGCGAAAGTGAAATTAATTTCAGGTCTGCAAGGTCTTGAAGCAACTTGTCAGCCTTGGGATTTAATATGTCAACTTGATAACTTACCATATTTCAAATGTAAGAAAATAATTACTAAACAAAAAGGCTCCGTTCCTAAGAACAGAGCCTTTTATGAAATCTTTTCTTGCACTATCTAAGCAACCTTAAGCATACTCATTTTGCTTTTGCTAAACATACTTTCTGCATAGTCTAAAGTAATGTGTAATTCAGTTTCATTGGTACCTGGTAATTCAAACATAGCATCGGTTAAAATGCTTTCACAAATACTACGTAAACCTCTTGCACCTAACTTATATTCCAATGCTTTGCTTACCATAAAATGTAGTACAGCTTCGTCTATTTTTAATGCAATGCCTTCTAACTCAAACAGCTTGGTGAATTGTTTAATTAACGAGTTTTTAGGCTCGGTTAAAATGTTTCTTAATGTTTCTGCATCCAAAGGATTTAAATGTGTAACAACTGGTAAACGACCTAGTAATTCTGGTATTAAACCAAATCCTTTTAAATCTTGTGCATTAATGAATTGCAACAAATTTTTACGTTGCATTTCCTGCTCAACCTTATTTACATTAAAACCAATCGCATTGGTATTAATTCTTTTAGCAATTACTCTATCAATACCATCAAATGCACCACCACAAATAAATAAAATATTTTTAGTATCCAGTTTAATCATTTTTTGTTCAGGATGTTTTCTTCCACCTTGTGGTGGAACCAACACTTCTGTTCCTTCTAACATTTTTAATAAACCTTGTTGCACACCTTCTCCACTTACATCTCTTGTAATAGATGGGTTATCGCCTTTTCTAGCAATTTTATCCAATTCATCTACATATACAATTCCACGTTCTGCAGCAGCAACATCATAATTACAGTTTTGCAATAAACGAGTTAGCATACTTTCTACATCTTCGCCAACATAACCAGCTTCTGTAAATACGGTAGCATCTACAATTGCAAAAGGCACATTCAACATACGGGCAATACTTTTTGCCAATAAAGTTTTACCTGTACCAGTTTCGCCTACCATTATAATGTTGCTTTTTTCAATTTCAACATCATCAATGCCAATTTGCTGTTTTTGTGTTATTC
>JAGOUF010000357.1 GCA_018061385.1 Chitinophagaceae bacterium
CAAGCCAACACAGTATTACGAATTGGTTTAAATGTGGCGTTTGCAGGAACAATAATTAAAGGAATGGTTACTTCTTTACTTACATCAATTGTATTGCTACCAATTAAAGCTTGTTCAATAGCGTTGCCTCCTGTAATGCCCATAACAATAAGATTGGCTTGCTTTTCTTGTACTGCTTCTTTAATGCCATTTACCGTTGAGTTATAAGTATGGTATGTTTCAATTTCGAAAGGCACATATTCTACCTTCTCTTTTAAGTTATTTAATAAATTTTCAAGTGCTTCGGAACTAGTTTTTTGAATATCATCTACCCCAACTAATAAAGGAACAGCTAAGCCACCATCTGATACTACAGGCAACTCGTAAGAATGGTATAATATTACTTTTTGTACTTGTAATTGTTTGCCAAGTTCTAAAGCATATACAGCAGCATTATAAGCTGTTGTTGAAAAATCAACAGGAACTAAAATTGTTTGCATGGTTTATTTTTTACCCTATAAAAATACGTTTAAACTTTTTTGTAAACAATGATAAATATGAATTCTTTGTTATTAAACAAAGTAGGGTATAAAATTTTATGCCGAAGTGTTTTAAAAATGTATTCTATTAATTACAAACTTTATCGGCACAGCAGCTACTTGCAAAAGCTTCTGGTTTGGCTTTAAATGCAAAGCCCATGCCTAAAATATAGCCCATGGCTTCTTTTAGTGCATCGTTACTTTTAAAATTTGGATTGGTATTAATATCTGCATGTACTTCCATTTCAACACCATACTCAATAAATAAATCACAAAGCTCATAAGCAATTTCTATGCTTTTAGCTACTTCTACCAACATACGTTCTTTTAAATGATAACGCTGTGTTGTTTTTTCGTTATGAATGTACATGAAGCCACCATTATGTTCTCTTAAAAAAACTATTACTGTGGCAAATTCTGTATCGTTGCCTTTTACTTGGCTATCGGTACCAATACAAACTTTTAGGCGAATGCCTTTTTCAATTTCCTGTTTTATTGCTTCGGCTACTGCCTCTTTAATTGGCAGATTAATGGATTCTCCGTTAAACTTTCTCCAACGCATAATTTTTAGGTTTTTTGAAGTTAAGCACTAACCACTATTCGTTTAATAAAATTATTGTTAACAAAAGTGCATAAGCTAAAATTGCATGAACAAAATATTGAAAAAGACCGCCTCTATTGTTTCACTATTTTTTTAACCAATTTAAATGTTGTTCCATCGCTTAACTCAACAAAATATAATCCTTTTGAAAATTTACTAAATGGTATTTGTAACAACTCATCTTGCCCTAATGTAGTAAACAATTGTTGTTGTAATACTTGCCCTAAATTATTAAATATTTTAATCGTTATGTTGTTAAACTGTGGATTCTTAATGCTTACAAATAATTTGTTTTGTACAGGATTTGGATACAATTGTATATCGTTACTATTTATACTTGCTGCATTTGTTTTTATAGTACTATTGTTTTTGCTAACCAATTGTTTTTCTATATCCACCAATACTGTATCGGCTGCAAAGCCAACATTTACCCATGTTTCATCATTATTAGTATTGCATTGTACAACAATTGTTTTTTGTTGTGTTGCGTTTTTAAATGTTATTGGTAACGGCGTTTTATAAAATGTGACAGATGGATGAGAGGTAGTTTGAACAACTTTTACTTTGGCCCAATTATTATTATTTTGGTTCCATTGAACATGAAAACTAGGATAGCCTTCGCCATAAATCCATTGATTAAAAAAGTAGGTTAAATCTTGTTGAGAAACTTGTTCAACATTGCGTTTAAAATCGGCAGTTGTAGCAAACTTATTTTTTAGTAATGGATCATTTAAATACTGGTTCATTGCCGTAAAAAAAATACTATCGCCTAAAGTAAAACGTAACATTCGTAAGGTATAAGAGCCTTTATCGTAACTCAATCTACCATTGAATACATTGTTTTCATCGGTTGTGTCTTTAACAAAAACGCTACCATTTGGTTGAGATGTAACATTGTTTAAATGTACTGTTAATAACGAATTGAGTGTTGCTGTATCGTATCGTTCAAAAAAATAATTAGCCGAAAATGTAGCAAAGCCTTCGTTAAGCCAAATATGTTGCCAACTAGCACAAGTAATTTTATCTCCAAACCATTGATGTGCCAATTCATGAGCCATCAGATTTACGTCGGGGTAAGTAATAAAAGAATTTGTTTGATGTTCCATACCACCACCCCAACCAAATTGTGTATGGCCATATTGTTCATTAATAAAAGGATAACCACCATATTTTTCATGCAAAATTTTCATACACTCAATTACTGGCTGTGTATTGTTTTGAAACAGTGCTGAATCCTCTGGATAAACATGAGAAATCATTGGTAACTGTACATTCCCCAATGGAATTGTATGATTAAATGTAACAAAATTGGTTACCGAAAATGCCACTAAATAACTGGCAATTGGATAACGATGTTTATACACTGTTGTAGTTACATTATTAGTGGTAAATGCAGATTTTTTTACACCATTGCTTGTTGCAGTATACATAGAAGGATGAATGATGGCAATATCTATACTATCAATTTTATCATCCAATCCATTTCGGCAAGGCCACCAATCTTTGCTACCATAAGGTTCACTCAATGTCCAAATTACTGGCACATTATTGTGTGTGGTTTGAATGAAAGAACCAAATCCACTTGAACCAGGAATGCCCTTGTAAAAAATTGTAACCGAATCTTTTTGTTGTGCAAGTAACGTAGTGTTTAACTGAATACTAAGTGCATCGTTGTTGGCTTGTACAAAGTTTAGTTTTTGATTTCTCAAGCGTACACTATCTACCATTAAATCTTTAGATAAATCAAATGTTATAAAATTAGTACTTGAGTTTACTGTTATATAGTGAGTAACTTTTCCTTCAATAAATCGAATAGCGGGATCAACCTTCCAAACACAGTTGCTATAGTATATTTCAAAATTGTTTGATGCTTGTGTTGTACGGTTTTGCTTTTTTGCAGTTGCCTGTCTTCGTTCTTGCGTAGCAATATCATTACTATTTTTACATGTATTATTCTGTGCATTTGCAGTACCAAAAAACAACGAAAGTAACAGCCACCATTTCATTGTTTAAAGTTAAGTGTAAGTAGTATACTATGAATGTGCTGTTCAATTTAGCTTTTTCGATAAACGAAACAACCTAAGCTCAAACGTTTGCAATAGAATAGCAACGCTTATTTTTACAGCTAAATAGTTTTAATAGAAAGTTTGTTTATGCCTTACTTCAATTTAACCGATTCATTAAATTTAATTTCTAAGTTCACTTTTAGAAGAACTTGGAATGCTTATAAGGTTTGGTTAAGCTATCAAATTAGTAAAATAACTGGCAAGCCAATACAATGGGGTTATCCAATTTCAATATCTTTTGAACCAACTACAAGTTGCAATT
>JAGOUF010000358.1 GCA_018061385.1 Chitinophagaceae bacterium
CCATTGTTCAATGCTATTAAAAAGCATAGCCCATTTGGGTGAAATGATAAACTTTCTTTAAATAAAAATTGTATATTTTTTGTTGGATTGAAGTTAATTGAAAGTCCATTTTGCAATTGCAGTTGGTGATTGGCATTGATGGAGTTTATTTTGGGGGTGATAGAATTTACATCAATTGTTTCAGGATTTTCTCCAGTTAAACCCATTATCACAGCAACATCAGTTCCATGACCTTTGCCAGTTTTTGCCAATGAACCATACAACAGCACATCAATTTGTGTTACAATACCTAAAACATCTCTTCGTTTAAGAGACTCCACACACTGCAATGCTGCCCTCCATGGACCTAAAGTGTGACTGCTAGAAGGTCCCACTCCTATTTTAAACATGTCGAAAACCGATATTGATTCGTGTGGCATACAATAGTTTGTACTACAAATATAGTATGCTTTAATTGGGTAATTTTTTTCCCACAAAGAGATTCTACATCCATTTCTGGAAATTCTTGTGTAGCTTTAAATTTCTAAACAAAGAAGTTTAACAAAGTAAAAAATAGCTACAATTCAATTCAGCTAAGCTTTTTACTAAACTCTATTTTTTTAGAATCTAGAACTTAAAGTTTGGCACTGTTATGGAACTTATTTTATTATAGAAAATTAAACTAAGCAGTATGTTAAAAAAAATATCTCTTTCATTCGCATTTTCACTTTTGTTATTGGTTGGTTTTGCAGCTAACAAGAGCGATGATAGATTAACTAAAAATAATGTAACCAATTTATTGGGGTACAATCTTCGTCCAATTAAATTGTTTGAAATATTAATTTTACCAATTGATAAAAAAGAAGTTGCAGAAATTAAGAAAGGTGGACGTAAAGTATTTTATGAACCCATTTTTGAAGTTCCAAGATTAAAGATTTCACTTAAAAACGGCAATAATGCTGCCGATGAAAATATTGAAATTAAAGACGAAAAATTACAAAAAAAGGCTTAACAAATAACTTCGTTACACCTCTAATTTAAAGAATATATTTTCCGATTATTGCAACTCTAAAACAAGCATTTGCTTTGCTGCAATTTTAATGTTTTGAAGTGATGTAAATTGAACTCCTGACGCAATATCAGTTCCTTTTTTAAAACCATTCATTCTTTCTACAAATCTATTTGTTGCTACTTCCTTTTCTTGATCATTGGTATTCATAATACACATTACAGTTTGCTTAGCATCGTATCTAAAATAAACATACACACCATCTTCTGGTACAAACTGCATCATTTTACCTGTACCAATTGCTGAAGATTTTTTTCTAAAATTGGCCAACAATTTAGTATAGTTTTGAAAGTCTTTTTCTTCGTTGCTTAAACCTGCATTGGTGAAAGCATTTTTTGCATCGCCTGCCCAACCACCAGGAAAATCTAATCTTACCCAACCATCGTTGATTCCTTTATCGCCTTTCATAATTACTTCTGTTCCATAATAAATTTGTGGAATTCCTCTAGTAGTTAAAAGCCATGCCATAGACATTTTAAGTTTAGCAATATCTCCACCAAGTTCTGTTGCAATTCTTGTTAAATCATGATTGTCTAAAAAGTTACAGTTTAAAGTAGCATCCTTGTATAAATAATCAAAACTTAAGGTAGTGTACAATTTATTTACACCATCTGTCCAACCAAATTTTTCTTTTACTGCTGGTAATATTCCATAGAATAAAGTTTGAAAATCTGTAACGCCCATCAAATTACTTTTAAATGGAGTTTGAACATTATTTTTTGCAAAATATGCTTGTGAAGGAACTCCATGAACCCAAGTTTCTCCAAACATGGTCATTTTAGGATATTCTTTTACCAATGCATCATTGCATTTGTTCATGAAATTTAAATCATTGTATATATAGGTATCAATTCTCCAACCATCAACACCAAACTCTTCAACACTCCAAAGTGCATGTTGAATTAAAAAATTTGCTACATAAGGATTGCTTTGATTTAAATCGGGCATTTCTTTTGTAAACCAACCATCAGCTGTTTTTTTATAATCTTTTTTAGACCCATATATATCAAACAATGGCTGATCTTTATAACTTGTTTGTGTAAAGCTTGGCCATTGATGATACCAATCTTTTGTTGGTTGATCTATAAATGTGTTGTGGTAAATGCCAACATGATTGTACACTGCATCTTGAATAAGTTTCATGCCTCTTTTATGCAATTCATTGGATAATTTTTTATACATATTGGCACCGCCAAATCTTTTTTCAATTGCATAGTGATTGGTAAATGCATAGCCATGTTCTGTACGATTGGGCATATCGTTTTCAATTACTGGCGTCATCCATAAAGTGGTAATTCCTAAATCTTGCAAATAATCTAAGTGATTGATAATTCCTTGAAAATCGCCACCATGGCGATGATACACAGAATCTCTATTTAAACTTTGATCTCTTAAATCTTCTATCCTATCATTTGAAGGATCTCCATTGCTAAATCTATCAGGCATAATTAAATACACCAAATCTTGCTGATGTACACCTTGTGCAAATTCAGTTCCATTGCCTTTTCTTCTAGCTTTTAATTCCCATAAAATACCATGACCTTTATTTTCAGAAATAAATTCTATTTCAACTATTCCAGGTTTTGTGTTTGCTGCAATTGAAACATCAACACTCATGTATAAACCATTATCTAGTTTATTTATTTTTTCTATTTTAACACCGGGATAATTAATTTTTATTTGTTCTTTATTAAATTCGGCGTATCCACCTTTAATTAATAATTGTACTTTATTCCATTTCATACCAACCCACCAACTGGTAGGAAAAACTTGTGCATATTGTGCTTGAAGTGAATGGTGAATTGTGAATAGAGCAATTAGAATTACAATTATCTTTTTCATAAATTATTTATTTTACAAACCTTTCGTGTTATTATTTTATTGGCAGTAGTTTAGGTTATGTTTTAACATGAACCAATTCGAATTACTAATTATCAATCAATAATTATTTACTTGTCATCATCTTTTACCCAAAGGGTTAAAATACCAGCAACAATCATACTTACACCACCCAATACAAGCGTATTTAAGGTATTGGCATTAAACAATTTCATAGTGAAAAATCCAAGAATTGTAGCTGCAACAATTTGTGGTATTACAATAAAAAAATTGAATACACCCATATAATACCCCATTTTATTGGCTGGCAAACAACCCGATAAAATGGCATAAGGCATACTTAAAATACTTGCCCAAGCTATACCTACCATTCCCATTGATATAGCAATATGTGTAGGGTTGGTTATCCAACTAATACTCATTAAACCAACTCCACCAATCACCAAACAAATGAGGTGCGTCATCCTTCTATTTGTTTTAAAAGCAATCCAAGGAATAATGAATGCAAAAACTGCTGCCATACCATTTCGAATAGAAGAACAAACACTCAACCAATCGG
>JAGOUF010000359.1 GCA_018061385.1 Chitinophagaceae bacterium
CATTGGGAGAGTGAACAATTTACCAGTGAATTATTGGTGAATGTATTACAGCAAAATTTCCCTACTTTTGCCGTCCTTAAAAGTAGCGTGAATACGAACCCGGTTGAATATTTTTTATAAAAGGTGAGTAAAAAACAGAAAGTACAAGTGTGCGACGCAACAGGCGATGCCATAAAATACTAAAGCCGGTTTCAAAAACATTAAACTATAAACTAGTAAACTTTAAACTAATACAATGGCAGCAGTTAAAGATTTCTCTGTTGAAGAAAAATTGGCAGGCTTGGTTAAGCTCCAAAAAATTGACAGTAAATTAGATGAATTTCAAATTTTAAAAGGTGAACTTCCATTAGAAGTAAGCGATTTAGAAGATGAAGTTGCTGGCTTACATGCTCGAAGAAATAGAATTGAAGAAGAAATTAATGGCATTACTGAATTTATTGAAAGTAAAAAACAAACCATTAAAGATGCTGATGATTTAGTGAAGAAATATGAGAAGCAAAGTGAAAATGTAAAAAACAGTCGTGAGTTTGAAGCAATCAATAAAGAAATTGAAATGCAACAGCTTGAAATGAAATTGGCTGAAAAGCATATTAAAGATGCTACAGAAGAAATTTCGGAAAAAGCAAGAGCTTTAGAAGCAGCTAAAAAAACAATTGCTACTAAAGAAGGTGTTTTAAATCATAAAAAAAGTGAGTTAGAAAAAATTATTGTTGACACTGAAAAAGACGAAACTGTTTTTCGTAAAAAAAGTGATGAAGCAAGAACTCATATTGATGAGCGTTTATTGTACAGCTACGATAGAATTAGAAAAAATTACAGAAATGGTTTAGCCGTAGTACCTGTAGAACGTGATGCTTGTGGTGGATGTTTTAATGCAATTCCTCCTCAAAAGCAAAGTGAAATTCGTTTACATAAGAAAATTACAGTTTGCGAAAACTGTGGTAGAATTTTAGCCGATGGAGATTTAGTTGAAACAACAGATGTAAACTAGAAATTGATTTTTTTTGATTTTTGAATATAGGGCAATCATTTTTTGGTTGCCCTTTTTTATTTTAGTATTGCACCTAACTTATTGTATATATGAAATATTTATTGATACTATTCTTTACCATTGCTACACATGTTTTACATGCTCAAAAAATATATGAGTTTAATAGCACTTGCCAAATGGCCTATAAAGAAATTGTACAATTAAAATTAAACAATGCTAAAGCCCTTATTAATAAAGCCAAACAGCAAAATGCCAACAATTTAATTCCGTTGGTATTAGAAAGTTATGTAGATTTTTTTACCCTGTTTTTTAATGAAGATCCTGAAGAATTTAAAGTTCGATTGCCCAAGTTTGAAGAAAGAATAAAGCAGTTGAACGATGGCCCTCAAAGCTCACCATTTTATCATTTTTGTTTGGGTGCTGTGTATTTACATAAAGTAGCTGTAAACATTAAATTAGACAATAAAACAAGAGCCGGTTTTGATTTTCAAACAGCTTATAAACACATCAAACAGAATAAAAAAGCATTCCCCACTTTTATACCCAATCAATTGTTGTTTGGGGGCTTACAAACAGTTGCAGGCACTATACCAAAAGGTTATCAATGGATAGCAAGTTTATTTGGAATTAAAGGCAATATACACGACGGAATGGCTACTATTGAAAGCTTTATTAATAGCAACGATCCGTGGGCAAAGTTGATGTTTAATGAGGCCACTTTTATGTATTGCTATTTAAAATTTTATATTGAAAATGATAAAGATGGTACGTTGCAATTTATTCAACAACGTAAATTAGATGTCGTAAACAATCATTTATTTACCTACATGGCAGCCAATTTGGGTATTAACAACAAACAAATAGATTATGCCGAAATGGTTGTACAAAACAGAAACAAATCGGCCGAATATTTACAAACTGAAGTATGGGATTTTCAATTAGGGTTTATTAATATGTATCGGTTGCATACACAACAAGCCATTTATTATTTTAGTACATATTTAGCTAAGTTTAAAGGAAGTTTTTATGTAAAAGATATTTATCAAAAATTAAGTTGGTGTTATTATTTACAAGACAACCAAACTGCTGCCAACAATGCAAGAATAAATTGTATTAAAAAAGGTGCAACCATTACCGATGCAGATAAACAAGCTTTAAAAGATGCAAAGAAAAATACTTGGCCAAATGTTACATTGCTGAAAGCAAGAATTTTAAATGATGGAGGTTTAAACCAGCAAGCCATACAAGTGTTACAAGGGAAAAGTACAAGCAGCTTTTTTAAAGAAGAAGAACAATTGGAGTTTACTTATAGAGTTGGAAGAATTAATGACGATTTGGGTAAAGATGAAGATGCTATTGCTTTTTACTTAAAAGCCATTGCCATTGGGCAAGAAAGAACTGAATATTATGCAGCCCGTGCAGCATTGCAAATAGGAATGATTTACGAACTAAAGGGCAATAAAAAAACTGCCATTCAATATTACCAGCAATGTTTAGATATGGAAAATCACGATTATAAAAATAGTTTAGATCAACGTGCAAAAAGTGGTATAGCAAGGTGTAAAGGAGAATAAAATAATTTATCAATTAACGAATTGATGAATTTGCAAATTGGTACTCAAAATGTATTTGATAACTGTAAATTTGAACTTGAATAAAGTAAATAACCCAATAACTTATTCTTCAATTCGCTAAAACCATGCTTCAAAAATTACATATACAGAATTACGCAATTATAGATGAAATTGAAATTGATTTTTCAGCAAAACTAAATATTATTACTGGCGAAACTGGTGCAGGTAAAAGTATTTTAATGGGAGCGTTGAGTTTAATTTTAGGAGAAAGAGCAGATACGTCAGTATTGCTAAAAAACGATAAAAAATGTTTTATAGAAGGGTTCTTTTCTCTCAACGACAATCATACAGCTCAACAGTTTTTAAAGAGCAATGAATTTGAAACTGAACATGAATTGGTAATTAGAAGAGAAATTGCAGCCAATGGGAAAAGTCGTGCATTTATCAACGATACTCCAGCTACTTTACAACAGTTGAAAGAGCTTGCATCTTTATTGGTTGATTTACATCAACAGTTTGACACTTTAGAATTGGGTGATAGTAGTTTTCAAAGAGAAGTGATAGATGCTTTAGCCAACAACAACAATGGTTTAGCTAATTATCAACTTGTATATAAACAATGGGTAAACGCTAAGCATGAACTTGAAGCATTGCAACAAAAAAAGTCTGCCTTTACAAAAGAAGCAGATTACAACCAATTTTTATTTGATGAGTTGAAAGAACTTGTATTAAAAGAAAACGAGTTAGAAGAATTAGATACAGAGTTAAAACTATTAAGCAATAGCGAAGGCATTAAAGCAGCATTAAACAAAGTGTATTTTGAGTTAAAAGAAAATGATCAACCCATTGTAAGTACACTAAAACAATTGAGCAATCAATT
>JAGOUF010000360.1 GCA_018061385.1 Chitinophagaceae bacterium
GTGTAAACCCCTGTTGCATTAAATTTATACAATGTAGGTATTGAATAAACATAAGCTGTTTCACCACTAACTATAAAACTACTATCGGCAGTTGGAGCAACTTGTGTAACGTTGGAATTACTTGGCAACAAGTTAGGGTTGTTATTAAAATTCCAAACCAAACTATTTATATTTCCAGTAGCATACGGTAATGTAACTCTAAACTTAAAGTCTACATCTTTACAAGTCTTTCCATCTGTACTAATGGCGTAAGGATTTTGTACGTATAAAGTTTGTGTTAAATCTCTTAATTGTGTTCCAGCATTGTAACCATAGCTTTCTCTTGGAGGGTCGCTATTTCTACTATTATTATCACCATATCCATAAGCAATTGCATTAAAAGGTTGTGCTGATTGAATTATATGCTGACCAGCTAATAATATATTGCCATTTAAAGAATCTAAAGTTGCATACGAAAAACTAGGATCAGTATGTGGCTTAAACTTACTAGCCATATTTACACCATCTAAGGTAAAGTTTGCAACACCAGATGTTGGAATAATTACGTTAATAAAATGGAATACAATATCTTGATTTGCTGACGAATATAAAATTGCTTTATTAATTGCTTGTTCGACTGGGCTAATAAAAATCATTTCTGGATCGCCATTAAATCTTCCAAAATTAGCAGTTGGTTCAGGGTTAATACAACCATTGCTCGATTTAATATATTGAGCAACAGTAATAGGTTTATCTGCTGTAATAACCAATGGAATTGAATCTTCAACCTCGTAATAAAAATTATTTTGTAAAGTAGCTGGATAAGTTGAAGATGGTAAACTTGCTCCATTTACGCTTACAATTGTTGTAATATCGCTAACACCAATTCTATAAATATTATTTCTTACAGTTCCTTCAGTTCTGCTAGTTAAGTATTTAGTACCCCAAGCTGTTTTCGGTATTGCTTGTTGAAATAAATTATCGCTACTAGTTCCACTACAAGGTGCCAAATCTGTTCTACCACTTCCAGAAAATACTGCAATCTTTTTGTTACAGTCAATTGATTTTACTTTAGAACCAGTAAAATCACTGCCTTGACTTCCCAAAACATTATAGACTTCACCTTTATTTAAAATAACAGTAAATACATTTCCTGCAATTAATCCACCAACTGAATTATAGCTAGGTGTAATTTCAATTGCAGTATTGTCTTCTTTAGCAATTACAAAAAAGAAATTGAAAGAAGTACTATTTTGACTAGAGTTTTGAGTCCAATTAAATGTATTGTATTCTGTACCCCAAGTTGTTGTTGGTAACAACAATGTTGCTGCTGATACGTAGTTTGAATAAATATGGGCATAACTTACAATTGGCACATCGCTCGTAATATGAATGCCTTTATTAAACTTTCCTTCTTGATACAATTGAGCATATTGGCTACTGATAATATTAGGTAATTGAAAAGTAGTAACAGTATTTGCAAGTACTGTGATTGGCGGTGCAGTATAACTTAAACCTGGAATATTTAGATTAACAATCGCATCTTGTTCAGCTGTAAAATATAAATTCATTTTTTGAGGGCCGCCATTAGAATTAATGGTAGTAGCGTTACTATACATATCTTCATGGTTGGCATACCCAACCCAAAAATCTGTTCCCTTATTAGAAAAGTCGTTAGGCGATTGTACACCTTTACCAGTTAAAGCAACACCAATTGCAGGGGCTCCACCACCACTTATTGGTATGGTAGCATTTAGTGTTCCAAAAACTGTTGGACTAAAACGAATAAACACATTTGTTGTTGCTAAAGTACCACTTGCATAAGGCAAACTTACAGATGCACCAAATGGACCATTTAATGATAATGAAATTTGATAATGAGCAGGTGCATTTAAAACAATATTTCCTGCAGCTGGTGTTAAAGATGCACCAGTAAGTGAAAAGCTTTGTGCAAGTGAGTTGGTATTTATTGTAACATCTCCAAATGCCAAAGTATTGGGTATTGCAAGTAGTGTAGGGCTAGATGCTGGGGTTGTAAATGTTATTTCGTTGCCATAAGCCGTACCTGCACTATTTGTTGCATATGCTCTTGCAAAATAAGTTGTATTTGGAGCAAGTATAGCAAGTGAACTAGTGTATGCAGTACTTCCAGACCCATCAGTTGTGAAATTATTTGATAAAGTTGGCAAAGCTGTAGTAGACCAACAAACACCTTTAGCAGTAATAGCTGCACCTCCATCAATAACAATTACACCTCCGCTAGTTGCACTTAGAGAATTTACATTAGTAGCAGCATTTGTTGTAAGTGTAGTAACAACAGGCGGTGCAGTAGTAAATTGTAAAACATTACTATACACTAAACCACCAGAGGTTGCTGCATAAGCTCTTAAGAAATAGGTTGTGCCTGCTGTTAAGCCAGCAATTGAAGCATTTATTGCTCCAGAAAAAACACCAGCACCTGCAGGACCATTTGTAGTTTTAGTAGATAAACTTGTATCGGGTAAAGGACTATTGCTTGTACTCCAAATAACTCCACTTTTAAATATGGTAGAGGAAGGTAATGGTATATTTGAAGCAATAGTGGCAGCTGCTATGCCAGTAGATTGCCCAGTTGAAGATGCAGTGTTTAAAACCAATCCCGGTAAAGAACCAGTATCAAAACTTGTTATAATAAGATCATCTAAAAAAATACCAGAACTAGATCCATTAAAAACTCCTACTTGACATGGCCCACTAAAAGTGACAGGAATATTAAAGGAGTGCATTGATGAATAACCTGCAGTGCCAGAACCTGGGAATGATTGAGTATAATAGGTAAATCCACCTAAAGTGTTGGTTCCATTGCTAGTATAAGTAGGTTGTGTTGCCGCTGTATTGGTATTAACACCTACAAAAAAAGAACCTGCAGGAGCCATCCAAAGAGTTAAAGAGGAAATTCCATTGTTTACAACAGGCGTAATTAAATAACCACTAGTACCTAATCGAAATGAGGTTGAAGCAGAATGTGCCTTATTTAATTTGGTATCACTAGATGTGGTTCCATTTGAATACCACCAAGTACCATAATTAGGGGAAGTATTTATACCACTAGATGTGTAATATACAGTATATGAAGTTCTTGTACTACTTGCTGCGTTACTACTACTACTAAAAAATGAAGATATACTTGCATTGGTAGTAAAGGCTGAGCTAGACCTTGCATTATTATAATAGTAACTCATGGTACTATTGGCACTTGTTGCAGTAATGGCAATAGCCCCGCTAGATGAGTTGGGCAAAGCACTCCAATCGGCCTCTTCAAAACCTTCATTAATAATTTGTGATTGGACATTGTTAATTTGACCAAACAATAAGTAAATGAGTAAAAGCCCAATGGTTTTTGTGCATTTAAACAGAGAGAATGACAATTTCTTCATACAGCAGTTTTGAGTCTATAATAAAAAATAACAACACATTATGTGATGC
>JAGOUF010000361.1 GCA_018061385.1 Chitinophagaceae bacterium
CAATACACAACAGTAGAACAATTGTTAATTGATAAAGTAGTTTTTGAATCGTTGCCATTTTATAAATCTTTATTGTACAATGCCCAAACCAATGCTTATTTAATGGCAGTGCAATTAAATAAGGATAGTGTAAATAGTAAAAGTCGTACACGTTTAATTAACGATGTAATGGCAATGGCAAATATTTTTGAAAAGCGAACTGGCATTACATTACATGCAAGTGGTTTGCCTTTTATACGTACAACAATTGGCAATAGAATTAAACAAGAAATGAACTGGTTTTTAATTGGTTCAATTCTATTATCGGCTGTAACTTTATTGCTTTTTTTTAGAAGTATTAGTGCAACAGCTATTAGTTTGTTTGTAGTATTGGCTGGCGTAATTTGGAGTTTGGGAACTATTGTATTGCTGGGCTATAAAATTACGTTGCTTACAGCTTTAATTCCACCATTGGTAGTAGTAATTGGTATACCCAATTGTATTTACTTTTTAAATAAATATCATACTGCATTTAGAGAAACTCAACATAAAGAAAAAGCCTTAGTTACAATGGTTGGACGTATGGGTATTGTAACATTGTTTTGCAATATTGCTGCTGCAATTGGCTTTGCAGTTTTTGCATTAACTAAAAGTGCTTTATTAAAAGAGTTTGGTGCAGTTGCTGGAATTAATATTATGGCGTTGTTTATCATATCGCTCATATTTATACCTGCTGTATTAAGTTATTTACCCAATCCTAAACCAAGGCATGTAAAGTATTTAGACAGTAAAATAATTGAGAAAATATTAATAAAAGTAGAGCGTTGGGCTTTAAACAATGCTAAGTGGGTGTATAGTATTACTACAGTATTTGTAGTGTTGGCAATTGTTGGAATATTTAAATTAAAAAGTGAAGGATTTATTGTAGATGATTTACCTAAAGGAGATAAAATTTATACCGATTTAAAGTGGTTTGAAACCAACTTTAAAGGAGTAATGCCTTTAGAAATAATGGTGGATACAAAAAAGAAAAATGGGTTGTTGCGTAGTACAACTCCTATGAATAAAATTGATGAATTTTCTTCATACATTTCTGCTAAAACAGAAGCTGCAAAACCTTTGAGTTTTGTAGAAGGATTAAAGTTTGCCAAACAAGCTTATTACGATGGCGATAGTTTAAGTTATGCTGTTCCTTATGAAGGTGATATGGCTTTTTTAGGACCATATTTAAGAAGCAAACCCAATACAAATGTTAAAAATCAAGGGCCAGCAAGTTTATTAAATGGCTTTTTAGATAGTACAAGACAAGTTGCAAGAATTAGTGTAAACATGAAAGATATTGGTAGTGTAAAATTGCCCTTATTGTTAAAAGATTTTGAACACAAAGCCAATGAAATATTCGATACTGCATCTTATAAAATTACGTTTACGGGTACAAGTGTTACATTTTTAGAAGGCAGCAGCTTTATAATTAGTGGTTTAAAAGAAAGTATTTTATATGCTTTTGCTTTAATCACCTTGTGTATGTTGTATTTGTTTAAATCGTTTAGAATATTGGTATGTTCATTAATTCCCAATGTTGTACCATTAATGGTTACTGCTGGTGTAATGGGTTGGGCTGGTGTACGTTTAACACCATCCACTGTATTGGTATTTAGTGTAGCCTTGGGCATTGTTATTGATGTTACAATTAGATTTCTAGTGAATTATAAACAAGAATTACCACATTACAATTACCAAGTAAAACCAACATTGGTACAAACCATAAAGCATACAGGTATAAGTATTATTTACACTTCATTGGTATTAATTGCAGGGTTTGTAATTTTTTGTTTCAGCGATTTTGGAGGTACCAAATCCTTAGGTTGGCTTACCTCTTTAACCTTAGTAATTGGAACAATAACCAATTTAATTTTGTTGCCAGTGCTGTTAATTACAATGTCTGGTGTTAAGAAAACTAACATTTAGTAGTTATAAAGATTAAAATCTCCTTAAAATATATCCAACAAAAAGGGTTATATATTCTTATTTTTAGCAATAAAATATTGATTATCAATTGTTTGCGGCAAAATATTTTTATAATACATAGCATTAATAAAATATCATATTCAACCCTTCAATTGCAGCATATTATTTACTCTGCTGTCTATATTTGTTAAGTTTCTGTTATCATTTTATAAACAAAATTCCAAACACATGAGAAAATTAGCAATGCTAATTGTTGGACTAGCCTTTTTTGTAGGTCAAGTTCTGGCACAAAATAGCCGTACCATAACAGGTAAGGTTACGGATGAAATGGGAACTCCAATTCCCAACGCTTCTGTAGTGGTAAAAGGTACAACTTTAGGTACAACCACTGGTAATGATGGTACTTTTTCTTTAAAAGTTCCAGAAACTGCCAAAACATTGATTATTTCTTCGGTAAATTATGGTACCAGAGAAATGGCAATTTCTAAGTCTTCAGTAGTAAACGTTAATTTAACACCAACAACCTCAAATTTAGATGAAGTAGTTGTGGTAGGTTATGGTGTACAAAAGAAGAAAGATGTAACAGGTTCAATTGGTAAAATTGATGCTGGACCTATTTCAACTTTGGTAACTCCAAGTGTTGATAAACAATTAGGAGGTCGTACAGCTGGTTTACGTGTCACTAACTCAAGTGGTTTAGTAAATCAACCACCAATTATTCGTATTCGTGGTGTAAACTCAATTAATGGTAGTTCATCTCCATTATTTGTGTTAGATGGAATACCAATTGAAAGTGGAGGTTTTGCTGGTTATACTACTGATAATTTATTGGCTAGTATTAACCCTGCCGATATTGAATCAATTGAAGTATTGAAAGATGGTAGTGCAACTGCAATTTATGGTTCAAGAGCCTCTAATGGTGTAATTATGATTACTACCAAAAAAGGTAAGCAAGGTAAGTTAAATGTAAACTACAGCTTTGTACAAGGTTATGCTTCACCTAGCAAACGTTTCGATTTATTAAATGCACAAGAATTTGTTACAATCGCCAATGAAAAATTAACTGCTGCTGGTTTAGCAAATGGAGCATTTATGAATGCTGAAAATACCAATACAGATTGGCAAGATTATGTATACAGAAAAAATGCTTCATCTGTAAATCATAACTTATCAATAGATGGTGGTACAGATAAAAGTAACTACTTCGTTTCTTTTAACTATGCTACTCAACAAGGGCTAGTTGTTACAAACAGTGTTAAGCGTTACAACATTAGAGCTAACATTGATCAACGTGTAAACAAATGGTTGAAATTAAGCAACTATATTACTTTATCAAGAACTGAAGATGGTGATCAAAACAATGGAGGAAACTCTTTGTCTGGTGCAACTGCAAACGTTTTAAGAGCGTTACCAAATGTTAGAGTATTTAATCCAGCATTACCTCAGTTTGATGGATTTAACGTAACAACAGATGGAGCTGCTTTAGGTAGCGATG
>JAGOUF010000362.1 GCA_018061385.1 Chitinophagaceae bacterium
ATATAAAGGCGGGTGGAACTTTAGATATTAACCAACCAATGCCTTGGATAATTATCATTTCTATATTTACACCTATTGCAATTGGGCTGGCTTTGTTTGGATATTATGCCTTAAAAAATGAATATACATTAAATGATTAACCTAGTTTTTGCAGTTGATTTATTTTTTAGCACCTTAGTGCTTTCAAAATGAGTTACTTTTGCCAACTTCTATGCTTAAACTTATAGCTTTAGCAAAGCACTTTAGCAACAATTATGTTAGTTAAATTATTAGCTTCATATTATTTATACTTTTGGTTATTGCTATGCGTAATAGTTGTGATTAAAGCATTGTTTTCTTTTTCGTTTAATAATCATTTAGAGGGTTTGGCTGGGTTGCTAATGGCAGTTTTTAAATGGTATGGAGAAGAAGATCAAGAAATGTGTGAGTCGAATACCAAAAAAATCATGATGCGATTAAACAATGTAATTACCATTGGCATGTATGCAGTTTTGCTGTTAATAATTTTAGTATCCTTGTTACCTATGTTTATACCAACATAATTTATCATTTTCATGTCTATTCAGGTTCAACAATTAACAAAGTTATATGGTCATCAAAAAGCAATTGATGATATCTCCTTCAATATTGCAAAAGGAGAAATTGTAGGTTTTTTGGGACCCAATGGTGCAGGTAAAAGCACTACAATGAAAATACTAACAGGATATTTACAAGCAAGTGCTGGAAAGGCTTTAGTGGCAGATGTTAATGTAAATGAGCATCCAATTTTAGTAAAAAAGAAGATTGGTTATTTGCCAGAAAGTAATGCTTTATATTACGATATGTATGTAAAAGAATATTTACAGTTTATTGCTGGAGTTCATGAATTAACTAATGTAAAAGATCAAGTAAACAATTCAATTCAATTAACTGGTTTACAAGTTGAACAAGATAAAAAAATTGGACAATTATCTAAAGGGTATAAACAACGTGTTGGGTTAGCTGCAGCATTAATACACAATCCAGAAGTGCTGATTTTAGATGAACCTACCAGTGGATTAGACCCTAATCAAATTGTTGAAATTAGAAATGTAATTAAAGAACAAGGTAAAAACAAAACTGTACTTTTTTCTAGTCATATTTTACAAGAAGTAGAAGCCATTTGCAATAGAATTATTATTATAAATAAAGGTAAAATTGTTGCCGATGACACCTTACAAAACTTGCAGAAAGGAAAAAGTTTAGAAGAGGTATTTAGAAGTTTAACAACAGTATAAACATGATATATTGCAGCTATTCATTCAACATTAAGCTGCAATTTTGCATTCAAGTTTTATAGTAAAAGAAATAAATCAATAAAATAATAAAACACAAAAGCAAGCAATTATGAGTTACATTATTGAAGTTCATGCTCGTCAAATTTTAGACAGTCGTGGTAACCCTACAGTAGAAGTAGATGTATTAACCGATGATGGTTATTTTGGTCGTGCAGCAGTGCCAAGTGGTGCAAGTACAGGAATACACGAAGCAGCAGAATTACGTGACAACGATAAAAAGAAATACGTTGGTAAAGGCGTATTAAAAGCAGTTAAAAATGTAAACGATTCTATAGAAAAAGCATTGGTTGGTTATGATGTTGCACAACAAGCAGCAATAGATCAAGTGATGATTGACTTAGATGGCACACCTAACAAAAGCAAATTAGGGGCAAATGCAATTTTAGCAGTTAGTTTGGCGGTAGCTAAAGCTGCTGCAGAAGAAGCTGGATTGCCATTGTACCGCTACATTGGTGGTACAAATGCAAGAACATTGCCTGTACCAATGATGAACATTGTAAATGGTGGTGCACATGCCGACAATAAAATAGATTTCCAAGAATTTATGATTATGCCAGTAGGTGCTCCTTCTTTTAGTGAGGGTTTGCGTTGGGGTACTGAAATATTTCATACACTAAAAGGCGTATTAAAGAAAAAAGGATATAGCACAAACGTAGGCGATGAAGGTGGTTTTGCTCCAAACATTCAAAGCAATGAAGAAGCTATTGAAACAGTGTTAGAATCTATTAGTGCAGCAGGTTACAAAACAGGCAGCCAAATAGTAATTGCCATGGATGCTGCCAATAGTGAATTATGGGATGCAAAGAAAAAGAAATATGTATTTCATAAGAGTAGTGGAAAAATAATGAGCAGCGATGAGTTGGTGAAATTTTGGGAAAGTTGGGTAAAAAAATATCCAATTGTTTCTATTGAAGATGGTATGGCTGAAGACGATTGGACAGGCTGGAAAAATTTAACAGATACCATTGGTAGCAAATGCCAATTGGTAGGCGATGATTTATTTGTTACCAACGTTACTCGATTAAAACAAGGTATTGATAAAAATATTGCCAATGCTTTATTGGTTAAAGTAAATCAAATTGGTACATTAACCGAAACCATTAATGCTGTAACCATGGCACAACATGCTGGTTATAATACCATTATGAGCCATAGAAGTGGAGAAACTGAAGATACTACAATTGCAGATTTGGCTGTAGCTTTAAATTGTGGTCAAATTAAAACAGGTTCTGCATCTCGTACAGATCGTATTGCAAAATACAATCAGTTAATTCGTATTGAAGAAGCTTTAGGCAGCACAGGAACTTTTCCTAAAGGCTTGAGGTTTGGTAAATAAATATTTTAAATAGACTCTAGCACATAAATAAACATGTGTGTATAGTTTGATGGTTGTAAAAAATGTTTTAAGCATGTACATTTACAATCATCAAACTTTTTTATTTCATTTTATGAAAAACATTGCACCAATTATAACCAATAAATACATTTTAGCAATAGCTCTTTTTATTGGTTGGATGCTTTTTTTTGATCAAAAAGATTTTTTTTCAACTTTAGAAAAAAGAAATGAGCTTCATTCTTTAAAAGAAAAGAAGCAATATTATTTACACGAAATTGAAAAATCTAAGCAAGAACTTACTGATTTTCAGCACAATCCTGCTGCAATTGAAAAGTTTGCAAGAGAGCGTTATATGCTTAAAAAAGAGGGAGAAGACGTTTTTATTGTAGAAGATACCCTAGCAATAAAAAAATAATAAAACAATAATCTTACCGTGTAGCCGTTTTAATAGTGTTGTTTCGAAAATTTGGATTATATCACACACCACATTGATTTTATGGAAAAATTTAAGCAAGAAGTACTTATGCAATTTTTGTATGGGGAAACTTCTAAAGAAGTAAGCATTGCTATAGAAGAAGCATTGCTGTTAGATTGGGAATTACAAGAAGAAATTAAAATGCTTAAACGAACAGTTAAGCAATTAAGTTCTTTAAACTTAAAATCGCCAAGAACTAGCAGTGTTAATGCCATTCTTAACTATGCAAAATCTACAGATGTTGTAACATCTGTCTAACAAAAATTGGTTGCAAACCGCAAAAATTAATTTGAACCGGTATCTTTATTTCTG
>JAGOUF010000363.1 GCA_018061385.1 Chitinophagaceae bacterium
GGATTACCAGATGGAAAAAATTTTTCAGAAATAATGGTTGCTAAACTTCCAAAAATGTAAAAATCGTACCATTCTATTAATGTGCCTACAGACGAAGCTCCAATAACTTTCCAAATACCTTTTTCAGATGCCATAAGTAGTAAATGTATTTTAGTTATAATTTGATTGCGTTTTATTCAATAACAACTTTTCAGGTATTGTTCAATAAAAAACAATCATGCAAATTCATGAATTGTACAAAGTAATAGCAGGCAATTTTTAAAGCATGAACATAGTATTTAAAATTAAGTTCACAAAAACTACACGTAACTTTTTTATGAATGACTTAAAAGTATTGCAATTTAAAATTGATTATTTTTCATGTTTTTGTAAGAACAATAGTTTTAAACTACACATCATTACCTTAATTTTAAAGCCTGAATAAACTGATTGTTATGAACTATCCTTATCAAATTACTTCATTTGAACAATACCAAGCCGATTATGCAAAAAGCATAGAACAACCAGAAAATTTTTGGGGCAATATTGCCGAACATTTTGTTTGGCAAAAAAAATGGGATTCTGTGCTTAATTGGAATTTTAAAGAACCAAAAATTGAATGGTTTGCTGGTGGCAAATTAAACATTACAGAAAATTGTATTGATAGATATTTAGAATCCATGGGCGATAAACCTGCATTTATTTGGGAACCCAACAATCCAGATGATAGAGTAAGAATTGTTACGTATAATAGGTTGCACAAACGTGTTTGCCAGGTTGCACAAATGCTTACAAACAATGGTGTTAAAAAAGGCGACAGGGTTTGTATTTACATGGGCATGATACCTGAATTGGCTTATGCAGTTTTAGGTTGTGCCAGAATTGGTGCAATACACAGTGTAATTTTTGGAGGCTTTAGTGCACAAAGTATTGCTGATAGATTGTATGATGCAGGTGCCGAATTTATTATTACCTGCGATGGTGCTTTTAGAGGCGAAAAAGTAATTCCGTTAAAAAGCGTTATTGATGATGCATTGATTGGCAATAGAACGATAAAAAAAGTAATTGTTTATACTCGTACACGTACCCCAGTATCTATGTTAAAAGGTAGAGATATTTGGTGGGAAGATGAAATGGAACATGCCGAAAATCAAGTAGAAAAAGATGGCAAAGTTTCTTTTCCTGCAGTTCAAATGGATGCTGAAGATCCTTTGTTTATTTTGTATACAAGCGGTAGTACTGGCAAACCCAAAGGTGTTGTACATACCATTGCAGGTTACATGATTTGGACCAATTACACTTTTGTAAATGTGTTTCAATACAAACCTGGAGATGTACATTTTTGTACTGCAGATATTGGTTGGATTACAGGCCACAGTTATATTGTTTATGGACCATTAAGTGCAGGAGCAACTTCGTTAATGTTTGAGGGAATTCCAACTTACCCTAATGCTGGTCGTTTTTGGGATATTGTTGATAGACATAAAGTAAATATTTTATACACTGCACCAACCGCTTTAAGAAGTTTAATGGGCTTTGGTTTAGAACCTTTAAAGAATAAAGATTTGTCTTCTCTAAAAATTTTAGGTACCGTTGGAGAACCAATAAATGAAGAAGCTTGGCATTGGTACGATGAACATATTGGCAAGAAAAAATGCCCCATTGTAGATACTTGGTGGCAAACTGAAACATCGGGAACTTTAATTTCTAATTTGGCTGGAATAACGCCTGCCAAAGCAAGTTGGGCAACTTTACCAATGCCAGGCGTACAACCAATTTTGGTAGATGAAAACGGCAAAGAAGTTACCGAAAAAGATGAACATGGTTTACTCAACGGAAACCTTTGTATTAAAGCTCCTTGGCCAGGGATATTAAGAACAACCTATGGCGATCATGAACGTTGCAGAACCAACTATTTTGCTACGTATGAAAATTTATACTTTACAGGTGATGGTGCTTTAAAAGATGAAAATGGGTTTTACAGAATTACTGGTAGAGTTGATGATGTATTGAATGTAAGTGGACATAGAATTGGAACTGCAGAAGTAGAAAATGCAATCAATATGCATGCAGGTGTTGTTGAAAGTGCTGTAGTTGGTTACCCTCACGATGTTAAAGGACAAGGTATTTATGCTTTTGTAATAGACAATAATATACATGGCGATGATGAGTTAACTAGAAAAGATATTTTACAAACTGTTACCAGAGTTATTGGAGCAATTGCAAAACCCGATAAAATTCAGTTTGTAAAAGGATTGCCCAAAACAAGAAGTGGAAAAATTATGCGTAGAATTTTAAGGAAAATTGCTGAAGGAGAAACTGAAAATTTGGGAGATCTAACAACATTACTTGACCCAAGTGTTGTAGAAGAAATTAAAAATGGGAAGCTGTAGCTTTTCATTTTTTTATTAATTTTAAACAAAAGAATTTATGAGTACAAAAGAAATTAGAGAAGAAATAGTTACTGCCGTACAAAAAATGCCTGAAAAAAAATTGGCTTCCTTATACACGTTGTTTCAATCTTTTTTGAAAGGAGAGGAAAGTAATATTGAAACTTGGCAAAACTTGTCTACTTCTACAAAAAATAGAATTAACGTTAGTATTCAACAAGCTGACAATGGTGAAGTAATCGATGCATTTGAATCTATCAAGAACATCAAAAAAAAATTAGGATTACATGCCTAAGCAATTGGTTGTTACAAGATATGCAGATGAAGATATTCTAAATATTACATCTTATCTTCAACAAGAATGGGGAAATAAAGTAGCTGAAAATTTTCTTGCTGAATTACTAGATTTTTATCAATTGGTTGTGCTTCAACCAAAGTCGTTTACTTATTATATTAAAAGTAAAAACATCCGAAAATTTAGTATGAAAAATGTGAACCTTATTCTTTATAGGCTAAAAAGAACAAAAATCGAAATTATAGCGGTAATTGATGGAAGAAAGCAACCGTCTGCAATTAAGAAGTTAACAAGAAATCGATTGTAATAACTTTTCATCTCTTCATTCAAACTATTTTTCACTCTACATTTAAATCACTTGAAGTAAATTTACTACTAGTAGAGAAACCCATAAATCATTTTCCATTTTATATTTCGAAAGATTAAATATTTTTATAACAAAACGTTTAGTTGAAAAATGATTTTAGAATTTCACTACAATTAGATTTTTTATTTTGCAAATGATGATTATCTTGTAAGCCCCTATACCCTAACATTATGGCAATAAAAATTTTAGACCATGGCTCTAAAGACTACCAAAAAATGGTAGAAATGCGTTACAATATTTTACGCAAACCTTTAGGCTTAACATTTTCGCCAGAAGAACTTGCAAGAGAAAAAGAAGATATATTAATTGGCTGCTTTGAAGAAGATAAACTAGAAGGCTGCTGCTTACTTACAAAAACAAATCCCACAACCGTTAAACTTAGGCAAATGGCTGTAACT
>JAGOUF010000364.1 GCA_018061385.1 Chitinophagaceae bacterium
GGGTTAATTTTAACATATTTAAATTGTAACATGGAATAATAATTGACGTTACACGTTCAAACCATAGTTTATGAGAACAACAATACTCTTTTTCTTGGTAGCTATTTTTAGTAGTACACAAGCCCAAACACAATTGGTTGTCGATCAAAATCCCAACTATTTAGTTAGCCAGCAAAAGTATTTGCAAGTGAGCGATTCGATGCAAGCATACATGAATGTAACCGAGCAAAATACTTACAAAGCATACGATTGGTACGAAGCAAAAATGGAACGTAAACAAAATCGAATTAACACTCGTCAACAAGCTCGTATAAACCGGTCGTTATACAGTTATGATAATTGGAACAACAATGGTTATAACAACAATTACTATAACAACAACAATTATAGGAATAGAAATCGTTGGAACAATAACTATGGCTATTATCCAAGTTCTATAGGTTATAGAACTGGCAATTGGTGGTTCTGGTTTTAAACAAATTTTTCATCTTTCTCATTCAACTCAAAAACACATTTCATGAAAAAATTATTTTACGTATTTGCAACAATTGTACTTGTTGCTACAATAAGTTCTTGTGCCAACAGAAAAGTAACTCGTATTGATCCAAGTGAAACGCCAGATATTAGTGGCAGCTGGAACAATACAGATAGCAGATTAACTGCAGAAGAAATGATTAAACAAATTTTAAGTGCAAAATGGGTTGGTAATCATGTAAATGAAAAAAGTAAAAAACCTGTTGTAATTGTTGGGCTAATTACCAATAAAAGCCATGAGCATATTGAAGCAGAAACTTTTATGAACGACCTAGAGAAAAGTTTTATTACCAGCGAAAAAATAAGCCTTGTACAAAGTGGCAAAAAAAGAGAGCAAATGAGGGCCGAGAAAGCCGATATGCAAACCAATGCAAGTGCAAGTACCATGAAAAAATTTGGTCTAGAAAAAGGAGCTGATTATATATTACAAGGTAGCATTAACTCAATTGTAGATGCTTATAAGAAAAAGAAAACAGTTACTTATCAAATAGATTTAGAGCTTACCAATATTGAAACCAATGAAGTTGTTTGGATTGGCGATAAAAAAATTGCTAAATATGTAAAAAATTAAGTTGATTTTTTTGATGAACAATGTACAGAAACTTGAATGGAGCCCTTCGGTTTAACTCAGGATAAACTTGCCGTCAACAGTTGAAAAAAGATGAAAAGCCCATCCCCAAAAAATTAAATAAATGTTATTGAAACCGAATACAAAACAGGCATTGATGGTAGTACTATTGATGCCTGTTTTGTATTCTTGTGTTAGCTACAATCAGCGTATGGCTGTTTACTACAATCAATTAGAAAGTAAACAATACGATAAGGCGATGCGTACTTTAGACAAAACCAAGCTCATAAAAAGAGATAGAAATAAGCTGCTGTATTATTTTGAAATGGGCAAATTATATCATTTAAAAAAGCAGTATGATAGTAGCAATTCTTTTTTAAATAAGGCCGATCACTTTATAGAAACTGAAAGAAAAACTGCTGGCGATGTACTAAAAGCAAACTTGATAAACCCAATGATGGCAACCTATTTGGGAGAAGATATGGAACGCTTTATGATGCATTATTACAAAGGCTTAAACTATTTGTACACCAACCAAACGAGTGAAGCTGTTGTTGAAGCTAGACGAATTACTTTGGCCAACAATGCACAAAGCGATGAGTTTAACAACAAAACCAATCGATATAGCAAAGATGCTTTTGCCATGAATGTGCAAGGGATGTTGTATGAAGCCGCAAGCGATATAAACAATGCTTTTATTGCTTATAGAAATGCAGCTGATGTGTACTTAAAAAGTAACAAAAAATATTATGGCGTTAGTTTGCCGAATCAATTGCAGCAAGATGTTTTGCGTACTGCCAACTTAATGGGCTTTGAAAGTGAGCAACAACAATATGAAAAATTGTTTAATACAACATTGCAAAAAGATACATCTGCTGGTGGGTATTTAATTTTGTTTGTAGAAAGAGGAATGGCTCCTGTAAAAAGAGAACAAAATTTTGCCATAACACAAACCAACAATGGACTAAGTAGATTTTATTATGTTGATGAAATGGGCAATCAAATTGATATTCCTTTTGATTTTGGTTATTACAATACCATTAATGCCAACGATACAAGGCTGCAAAGTTTTAGAAGCTTTAGAGTGGCTTTGCCTTATTATGAAGTAAGGTATAACAACAACAATCCAATTACACTTTCTGTAAACAATCAAACTTATACAAGTGAAACTGCAGAAGATATTAATGCCATTGCAGTAAGCATTTTAAAAGAAAGAATGTTGAAAGAATTGGCCAATGCTTTGGCAAGACAAATAACAAAAAAGTTAACCGAAATTGCTGCTGAAAAAAGTGCTGAAGAAATTGCCAAAAACAACAGCAAAGAAAAAGACGAAACCAAGAAAAAAGAAAAGGCCAAAAATGCTGGAGAAATAACTGGCCTAATTGTTAACTTAATTAATACTGCAACAGAAAAAGCAGATACTAGAAATTGGCAAAGTTTGCCAGCTTATATACACTACGTTCGTGTGCCATTACAAAAAGGCGAAAACGTTGTAAAATTAATAACTAGTAAAGGCAAAACAATTAATTTGAATGTGCAAGGCAATGGAGGATTGCAGTTTATGAATAGAACGGTTTGGTAAACGGATTGTATACTTTTTTTGTGTTGAAATAATTTATTACAAGAGTATCTAAAGTTGCTAGAAGCAACAGAATATTTCTTTCGAAACGAGGACGTTTCAAAGAGCTGAGAGCTGACAATGGAGGATTGCAGTTTATGAATAGAACGGGTTGGCAATACTTTACTTTTTCATGTATTTCCAATTGCGTTGCTTGCCTTCAATTAGCCATTCAATGGTTTGGGCTATTCTTTTTTCTTTAGTGGTTTCTGTTTTGGCTTCATCTATCCACATGGCATATTCTTTTCTATGGCTAGGTGCAAATGCCTCCCAAGTTGCAAAAGCTGCTTTGTTTTTCTTAATTGCTGTGGTAATATATTTTTCAATTACATATTCTTTTTTAGGGGAAGAAATTTTAGGCAGCTGAATTCCGTCATCATTAATTTTCATGGCTTTTTTTATAAAACCAATCAACATTTTATCGCTAGGTAAATCTTTTAAAGAAGTTATTTTTCCTAAATGGCCCATTGCACTTTCAGATGCAGCATTTCTAATTAACATAGGTTCATCCATTAAATCTGCTTTAAAAAAGCCAAATGCACAATGCTGTTTAAATGCAGCAATATGGCACATCATTTTTCCTTTGTAATAAAAAAAAGGCATTCCCCATTTAATTTGTTCATCAACATCAATACAAACTTTATGTACCAATGCTCTTAAATGTTCTAAAATAGGTAGAGCAAAGGGGGCAGATT
>JAGOUF010000365.1 GCA_018061385.1 Chitinophagaceae bacterium
CTTTTTGTAAAACAATCTTGTCCGGCTTTTGGAAATTTAAAATGGCCATGTTGATAAACCTATTTTATTGTGTTAATCTGATTTTCGTTATTGAAAAGCAGAAATTAAATTATGATTCCAACGTTCTACAACATCAATAAACAATTATTCGTGTTGAGTTTTATACTTTAAGTAATTAGAATATGGTTGAACAAAAAAAATCTGTTCAACCAATTAATTATTTAGAGTACAATTCTACAATCAATTGTTCTTTAATATTTTCTGGAACGCTTTCTCTTTCTGGATGAGTAATAAATGTACCTTTCTTTTCAGCTTCATTCCAATCTAACCAGCTAAACTTTGGATTTTTTCCACGGCTTTTGCTAGTAATAGATGAGTTATGTTCACTTTTTGGACGGTAGGCAATAACATCGCCAGCCTTACAAGAATAAGAAGGAATATTTCTTACTTCACCATTTACAGTAATGTGCTTATGAGCAACCATTTGTCTTGCTTCTGGGCGACTAGCAGTCAATCCCAAACGAAAAACAGTGTTGTCTAAACGAGCTTCTAATAATTTAATTAAGTTTTCACCTTTAACACCTTTCATTTTAGATGCTTCTACGAAGGTTTTACGAAATTGACGCTCTAAAACACCATATGTGTATTTTGCTTTTTGCTTCTCACGAAGTTGTAAAGCATATTCACCCAATGTTTTACGCTTTTTGGCAGCACCATGCTGACCAGGAGGGTTACTATTTTTAGTTAACCATTTGCCATTGCCTAAAATAGGCTCACCGAAAATTCGGGAAATTTTGGTCTTAGGACCAGTGTAACGTGCCATATTGTTTATTCATTTCGATTTTTTTGTTTCGTTGCGTCGATCGGTTAAAAATCGTAAAAAGTTAATCGGGCAACCTATAATAAATGAAATACCAGAAATATAAATTCCAAACTTCAGTAAATCTCCATTGAGAGCTGAAATTTGGAATTTGAAAAATTATTTATACTCTTCTTTTCTTAGGAGGACGACATCCATTGTGTGGCATTGGAGTTACGTCTTTAATTGAAATAACTTCAATTCCGTTTTGTGCAATGCTTCTAATAGCACCTTCACGTCCAGAACCTGGTCCTTTTACAAATACTTCTACTTTTTTCAAACCTGCATCTATTGCAACTTTAGCTGCATCAGCAGCTGCCATTTGTGCAGCATAAGGAGTGTTCTTTTTAGAACCACGGAATCCCATTTTACCAGCAGAAGACCAAGAAATTACTTGACCGCTTTTGTTGGTAAATGCAATAATAATGTTGTTAAAAGTAGCACTAATGCGTACTTCACCTGCAGCGTCAACCTTTACAATTCTTTTTTTTGCGGCTGCTTTTGCACTGTTTTGTGCTTTTTGTGGTTTTGCCATTGTTAATTTTTTGAGGTAATCTTCTAAAATAATCGTCTACTGTTAGGCAATTTTTGCATAACGATCTAACGATGGAATATATAAAATACAAAAAACAAATTCCAAATTCCGTTTTTGAATTGGGAATTTGGAATTTGATTGTTGCAAATTATTTCTTAGCTGCTTTTTTCTTACCAGCAACCGTTTTACGTTTACCTTTTCTGGTACGGCTATTGGTTTTGGTTCTTTGTCCACGTACAGGTAACCCCTTACGATGACGAAGACCACGATAACAAGCGATATCTAATAAACGCTTAATGTTCATTTGTGTTTCACTACGCAAAGCACCTTCAACTTTAAACTCAGAGTTAATGATGTTACGAATAGCGGCTTGTTCATCATCATTCCACTGATTTACTTTTTTATCAAAGTTAATTCCTGCTTTTTCAAGAATGTACTGAGCTTTTGAACGACCTATACCGAAAATATAAGTTAATCCAATTTCGCCTCTTTTGTTTTTAGGTAAATCTATACCGGCAATACGAGCCATAGCTTAATAATTATAAATTTTGAATTTTGAATTTTGAATTATTGAACGTCTTATTTATCATTTAAAACTTAACATTCAAAATTACTTTTACCCTTGTCTTTGTTTAAAACGAGGATTCTTTTTGTTAATCACATAAAGCTTACCTCCACGTTTAACAATCTTACAGTCTACACTGCGTTTTTTAATTGATGCTCTAACTTTCATTATTATAAGTTTTCCTATTTTGCTAAATACTGTACTTTTATTACGAATAATCAGTGTTACTTGTATCTAAAATTAATTCTGCCTCTACTTAAATCGTATGGGCTCATTTCAACACCAACTTTATCGCCCGGTAAAATTCTTATGTAGTGCATTCTCATTTTACCAGAAATTGTAGCTAGTATTTCGTGACCATTTTCAAGTTTTACTCTGAACATAGCATTACTTAACGCTTCTATGATTACTCCGTCTTGTTTAATGAGTTGTTGTTTAGACATAATTTTTTCGGGCTGCGAAGATATGAGTGAACTGTTGAAATAAAAAAAAAGATTGAACTTTTTTTTAAAACTTTTCTTACAAAAATTCGAAATTAACTGTATATCCCCTAAGATAGAACAAATCATTGATGTTTTTTTGAGAAAAATTGGTATCGATTGCGTAGAAAGTAATGCAAATAAAGGCAGCAAAGTTAGCAAAACTTGTAGCTTAATCTATTTTTACGCTGTATAAACGATTTATAAATTCTCGGCTGCATATGAAACAAATTGCTTTGACTAGAAAAAGTGTTCCACTTTTAATTGCTACTACATTTTACAATTCATCTTCGATTTTTAGAAAATGTATTCCTTTCCTAATTACACTTTGTTGTTTAACTACGAATGTGGGTGCTCAGGTAATTCAATTATTTGATTTTACAGCTCCAAGTGATGTGTATGTTGCAGGAATTGGAGGATATGATAAGCCCAATGTTGGCAGTTATCATGTTAAAGCAAGTGGTGGTGCTGCAACTTTTACAAGTGCTAGCCCTGCATGCTTTGGTTATAGTCTTGGTGCAAAAACATCGAGTAGTTTGTTTATTTTCAAATCTACTGGAACTGTAAATTCGATTGAAATAAATGCTTTTTCTACTTCAAGCAATAGAACACTTACTGGTTTTGCAATTTCACCAACATTAAATGGCACTTATACCAATGCAGGATTTACAACTACTGGTACAATAAACAGTAACGAATGTGGTACAATTATTTGTGTACCAACAACTCAAGTTGCACCTGGTACATTTATGCGATTTACATTTTCTGGCAATTTCGAAACTGTTGTTTCATTAAAAATTAATGTTAAAGCAATTGGCTCTGCTCCTACTGTTACTACAACTAACATTACAGCAGGTATTAATACTGCCAATATTACTGGAACTGTAAATGCTGGTTTGCCTGCCCCATCAATGCCAATTGATTATTATGGTATTATTTGGAACACAGTAAATACAGGTATTGATATTAATTTAAA
>JAGOUF010000366.1 GCA_018061385.1 Chitinophagaceae bacterium
AGAGAATCCTTAACACTATATTTTGCAGATAAAGGTTATTTTGTACATGCTTCTGCATACGATAAATATGGGTTAAGAAAGCTAAGAAATATTCAATATATACTTACTAGTGTTTTGTTTGGAGGTATTTTATTGTCAATTATAGCAGCATTTGTTTTTGTTCGTCATGCATTTAAGCCGTTGGTAATGTTAAGCAACCAAATGCTAGAAATCAATGAAGTGAAAAATGCTAAACCAGTAATTGTAAATAATGTAAATGATGAAATTGGGCAAATTGCACAAAGCTACAATGCTATGATTGAAAGGCTAAAGCAAACTTTTGAGTACCAATCGGTTTTTGTAAATCATGCTTCGCATGAGTTAAGAACACCTTTAGCTGTAATGCTTTCTCAAACAGAAGCAGCTTTAAACAATCAATTAAACGAGGTTGAATTACGCAAGGTTTTACTTTCCTTAAAAGACGATCAGCAAGGCATTATAGAGCTTACCAATTCTCTATTGCTTTTATCTCAATATGAAAAAAATGACGATAGATTGGGCTGGGAAAATATTCGTTTAGATGAATTGGTTTATGAGTGTATGGCCATTGCAAAAAAAGTGTTTCCTAAAATTGAAATTTCGTTCAATTTCATTCAAATACCCGAAGAAATGGATTTAGTAATTTTTGCCAACAAATCATTATTGGCGACAGCATTAAAAAATTTAATTAAAAACGGGTATCAATATTCTTACGATAAACAAATCAACATTAATTTATTGGTAAATAAACTGGTAGCAGAAATTACAGTTGAAAACAATGGCAAAGAAGTGCCAGAAGAACAAAGAGAACAATTGTTTCAGCCATTTTTTAGAGCCAAAAATGTAGATATGGAAATGGGCTATGGGTTGGGTTTAGCAATTGTACAACGTATTGTACAAGCCCATTATGGTAAAATTATCTATAAGGTTTGCGATACCGGTAGAAACTGTTTCACCATTGTACTACAAAAACAAAAACCGGTTGAGTAATCAACCGGTAATAATATTACAAAAAGCAAGCTTAAATTAAGCAGCTTTTCTCTTTGCCAATTTACTTTTTAAATTTGCAGCTTTGTTTTTATGAATGATACCACGTTTAGCCAACTTATCAATCATAGATTCTACTGTTGGAAGTTTATCTCCATATGCAGCTTTGTCATCTATTATTTTCAAATCTCTAATGGCATTACGTGTAGTTTTGCCATAGTATTTGTTTCTGTCTCTACGTTTAGCTGCCTGACGTGTATCTTTTTTGGTAGCTTTATGATTTGCCATACTCTTTCTTTTTAAAGGACGGCAAAAGTAAGTGTATTATTTTATAAATAGAAAGTTTTTATAAAAAAAATTATTTATTCTAAACTACGCATCAAATAACTGAAAACTAATTTCAAAATCAATTAATCTTTGGTTTTTTATCCCTTCAAAGCCCGATATTTGCCATCATTTTAAAAAGACGCTCAATCATTTTCCAAATGAAGGATTTTACCTATATCACCAATTCCCATCCATCTTTTATTGAAAATTTATACAACGACTTTGTTAAAGATCCAACATCGGTTGATGCGGATTTGAGAAAGTTTTTTGAAGGCTTTGATTTTGCAGTTTCTAATGGCAGTGCAAAACCGGTTGCTTCAACACCAAGTTCAACAACAAATACACCACCAACTGATATTGATTGGATGCACGAAATTCGTGTATATCGTTTAATCTTAGGCTATCGCAACAAAGGGCATTTAATTGCTGTAACCAACCCAATTAGACCAAGAAAAGATAGAGGAGCTAACTTGGATTTAGGCTTCTTTGGTTTATCTGAAGCCGATTTGGATAAAACTTTTTATGCTGGCAACTTACTTGGTCTTGGTGCAACTACTTTAAAAAATATATTGAATCATTTAGAAAAAACTTATGCTACCTCTGTTGGTGTTGAGTTTAAGTATATTAGTGATCAAAAGAAAGTAGATTGGATATCTAACGAAATGGAACGTGAGTTTTCAAAGCCATTGTCTTTAGAAAAAAAGAAACGCATTTTAGATAAATTGAACCAAGGTGTAATTTTTGAAAAGTTTTTACATACAAAATATATCGGTCAAAAAAGATTTTCTTTAGAAGGTGGCGAAACAACCATTGCTGCTTTAGATGAAATTATAAATACTGCTGCCAACTACGATGTACAAGAAGTGGTAATTGGTATGGCACACAGAGGAAGATTGAATGTATTGGCCAACGTAATGGGCAAAACGTATGAGCAAATTTTTAGTGAGTTTGAAGGAACCGCTATAATGGATCAAACCATGGGCAGTGGAGATGTGAAATATCACATGGGTTTTGGAAGTAAAGTTGTTACTACTGATGGAAAAGAAGTTCATTTAAAATTAATGCCCAATCCATCGCACTTAGAAGCTGTAGACCCTGTTGTTATTGGGTATTCCAGAGCTAAAGCAGATGTTTTATACAATAGTGATTTCGATAAAATATTGCCTATATTAATTCATGGAGATGCTTCAGTTGCTGGGCAAGGCATTGTTTATGAAGTATTACAAATGAGTAATTTGCAAGGTTATTTTACAGGTGGAACTATTCACTTTGTAATAAACAATCAAATTGGTTTTACAACAGATTTTGATGAAGCAAGAAGCTCCGATTATTGTACTTCTCTTGCAGCCATGATTCAAGCCCCAGTATTGCATGTAAATGGAGATGATGCAGAAGCTGTTGTAAAGTGTTCTGAAATTGCAACACGCTACCGTCAAGAGTTTAATTCAGATATTTTTATAGATATGGTATGTTATAGAAAACATGGCCATAATGAAGGGGATGATCCAAAATATACACAGCCTCATTTATATGCACTCATCGATAAGCATCCCAATCCAAGAGAAGTGTATGTAAAACATTTGCTAGAAAATGGGGAAGCCGATGCACAAGGTTTAGCAAAAGAAATGGAGAAGAAGTTTTGGAGCGATTTGCAAGAACGTTTAGACGATTTAAAGCAAAAGCCATTGCCTTACCAATATCAACAACCAGAATTGGTTTGGAAAAGTTTACACAAAGCAACCATAGAAGATTTTCATACATCGCCAACAACCGCAATTAGTGAAACTGAACTTAGACGTTTGTTTAATGGATTAATGACTTGGGTTGATGGATTTACACCTTTGAAAAAAGTAGAAAAGCTATTGTTGGATAAAGTGAAGTTGTTAGAAACAGAAAACAAAATTGATTGGGCAACTGCCGAGTTAATGGCTTATTCATCCATTTTAACGGAAGGTAAAATTGTACGAATGAGTGGGCAAGATGTGAAGCGTGGTACATTTAGCCATCGTCATGCAGTATTAAGAGATGAAGAAACGGATAGAAAATATACACGATTAAATCATTTTCAAGAAAAC
>JAGOUF010000367.1 GCA_018061385.1 Chitinophagaceae bacterium
TAGCAATGGCATCATTGTACATACTCATTTCCACAAAAACTTGCCCTAGTAAAACGATGGTTTCTTTATGTTGGGGTGTTTCTTGAAATTGTATTGTTAATAATTTTCTTGCTTTACCGTAGTTTTCATCTTCATAATAACACTTGCCCATCATATAATTGAGCTTTGCCACTTTAATGTTATTTGATTCAGCTGCTTCTCCATATTTAATTACATCTGCCCATTTACGCATTAAGAAAGAAAGTTCAATTTGTTTGGTTACAGCCAATACGTGTTTTGGATTTTTTTCTACAACTAGATGGTATTGTTGTAATGCCAAAGCCATTTTTCTTTGTTCTTCATAATAGGCGGCAAAATCAATTCGTATTTCCTCTTCGTTGCCATTAAATTCCAATGCTTTTTTGTAGTATTTTTCAGCATCCCAAACTTTTCTTGCAGTTCTAGATTCTTGTGCTTTTGTTAAATAAAAACCAGCACTATCGTTATTATTAGAGGTTAATTGAGTAAAAGTTGCATTGCTACTTAAGCAAAAAACAATTAAACATGTGAAGATGGTGAGTTTCATTTTCATAAATAATAGTTGGATATTGTTTCAAATATTTTTTTTGAAAACAATATTTTTTGGCTATTTCAGTTGGCTAACCTAATTAAAATTAGCTAAAACTGCGATTAATTTTTTTTGTGTAACCTAAAAAAAAGACCAAATCGGGCATTGTTTCAAGAAAAGATATGTTTTAGAAACGCATTTAATAATAGTTTATTATACAAAGGTTGCTATTATCTTATTGCTGAATTTATGCCCATAACTACATGATTAAAAAACAATTTAAATTACACAACACAAGTTTATCTTTTTCAATTAAACAGTATTATAACCAAATTTATTTATTCAAATAACTACATTTCATACTTTTTTGTGAAACAACCTTTTGAGTTTGTGAACGGTAAAAAAAATGTTTAAATTATTGCAATACAATACCTGCAAGAGGCGGTAAGTTAATTTCTAACTGATATTTTTTTGTTTCTTTATCAACCAACTTGGCTCGAATTGAAGGGTTAAACACATCGCCAGTTCCCCAAAATTCTTTAGCATCACTGTTAAAAATTTCTTTCCATTTTCCTTTTCCAAATACTTCTACAGTCCAGTTTAAATGTACTTGTGCAGTCATATTTAAAATTACCAACACATCGTTGGCTGCTTTTTTGCCTTTGCGTTTAAACACCAACACACTTTCTGCTCTATGATTTAAATCAATCCATTCAAACCCATCATGTGTAAATTGGTTTTCGTATAAAGTAGGTGTATTGCGGTACAACTCATTTAATTTTTGAACACAATATTTCATACCCCCATGACTTACAAAATCTAGCAATTCCCATTGTAATTCACTTTTATAATTCCATTCGCTGGTTTGTGCAAACTCATTGCCCATAAACAACAACTTTGCCCCTGGGTGTGTAAACATATATGTATACAACAATCTTAAGTTGGCAAATTTTTGCCAAGTATCGCCTGGCATTTTGTAAATCATTGGACTTTTGCCATGTACAACTTCATCGTGACTCAATGGTTTCATAAAATTTTCATCGTAGAAATACATCATACTAAATGTAATTTCATCTTGATGAAATTGTCTAAAAATAGCATCCCGTTTAAAGTAACGTAAAGTATCATGCATCCAACCCATCATCCATTTCATACCAAAGCCTAAACCTCCATCAAAAATTGGTTTACTAATTTTTGGCCAATCTGTTGCTTCTTCTGCAATAGTTTGTATAGCAGGAAAATCTCTGTATAAAGTTGCATTCAAATCTTTAATAAATGCAATAGCTTCTAAGTTTCCATTTCCACCAAATTCATTGGGTTCCCATTGACCTTCATTTCTGCTATAATCCAATCTTAACATAGATGAAACAGCGTCTACACGTATTCCGTCAATATGAAAACGATCACACCAAAAACGAGCACTGCTAATTAAAAAACTTTTCACTTCACCCCTGCTATAATTAAATATGTAACTATTCCAATCTGGATGATAACCTTTTCTCATATCAGCATACTCGTAGGTATGTGCTCCATCAAACATAAATAACCCATGTGCATCATAAGGAAAATGTGAAGGCACCCAATCTAATATTACACCTACGCCAACATTGTGAAAATCGTTCACCATTGCTGCAAAGTCTTGAGGACTTCCAAACCTACTAGTTGGAGCAAAAAAACCTGTACCTTGATAACCCCAACTGCCATCAAATGGATGTTCCATTACTGGCATTAATTCAACATGCGTAAAACCCATTTCTTTTACATAAGGCACTAAGCTTGCAGCAATTTCAGCATAAGAATAATAAGTTTCTTCATCATTTTTATCCGGCCTTTTCCAACTAGCCAAATGCACTTCATACACACTCCATGGTGCATTTAAAGAATTGCTTTGTATTCTTTTTTTCATCCACACTTCATCATTCCATTCATAAAAAGTTCCCCAAGCAATGCTGGCAGTAAATGGTCTTTTTTCCCATAAATGTGCAAAAGGATCACCCTTATCCAATTTCAATCCATTAAACCCAATTATATGATATTTATAAGCTTCGCCTGCCAATACATTTGGAATAAAGCCTTCCCAAATACCACTACCATCTTTTCGTACAAATAAAGCATGAGTTGTTGTATCCCATTCATTAAAATATCCAATTACAGAAACATAAGTTGCATTGGGTGCCCAAACTGCAAAATAGGTTCCACTTTCGCCCAAAACAGTTATTTGCTTGTTACCAAAAAACTCATACAATCTATAATGTGTGCCTTGTTGAAAATTGGTTACATCTTCATTACTAAACAAAGAATAGTTCCAAACGGGTAATGCAGTATCTATAAAAAACTGCTCTTCGTACTTTTGTAAAACAGTTGGTTGAACTTGATTGATGCCTTTCGTTGAAACTACTTTTTTTTGAGTAGATTCCTTAGTAGAAGTTGCAGTTTTGCTACCACTAATAATTGATTTAACCCCTTGAACATCTTTAGATGGTGTAGTATTTTTTTTCATATTGAATATTTGATATGAGAAGAATGTTTAACGTAAGATTGTGAAAGAAAATTTTGTTTCAGTCCTCAATTTATGGATTTTGCAAACGCTTTAATCTAATTGTTTTTACTACCAACTATAATTTATGAAACTACTGCAACTATTGATACTCTTTTTATTACTTACTACAAGTTCAATAGCACAAAAAACAATCATTAAAGGCACTGTTACCGATACGCTGAATAAGCAAAATTTGAATAAAGCCACCATTAGTTTATTGAGAGCAAAAGATACCGTTTTAGTAAATTTTACACGAAGCAATAACAACGGAAGTTTTAATTTAGAGCATACAGGTAATGGAAAATTTTTATTGTTGGTAA
>JAGOUF010000369.1 GCA_018061385.1 Chitinophagaceae bacterium
TACAAGCTTTAATGTATAGTGTGTTAATGTTGCCAATTGGCATTTTACCCAATTATATTGGCTTAAGTGGAGAGTTTAGCATGTGGATATTAATTGCAGCCAACATAGCAATGGTTATTCAATGTATTAGGTTGTATAAAGAAATGGATGTAAAGGCAGCAAGAAGAGTAATGTTTAGTAGTTATATCTATTTACCAATTGTTTATTTAGCTTTACTTTTTGATAAACTATAAAAGAAAAATAAATAATATTTTTTTGAATTTGAAATAAAAGTTATGAGTGTAGCCATGATTAATGAACCTCAAGTAAAAAGAATTCATCCACATAAATTTACCATGTGGATAGCAATGGGTAGCATTTGTATGATGTTTGCAGGATTTACAAGTGCCTACATCGTTAAAAAAAATCAAAGTAATTTTTTAGAATTCAGTTTGCCAATGATTTTTTGGTACAGTACAGCTGTAATTTTAATAAGCAGTTTAACTATACAATTGGCTGTAAAATCGTTTAAGGCAAGAGAGAGAAGCCAATACAAAAAACTCATTACAGTTACTGCTTTTTTAGGAGTTCTATTTGCAGTATTACAAGTTTTGGGATTTAAAGATTTGCAAAGTCATGGAATATATTTAACTGGCCCTAATAGTAATGCAGCAGCCTCATTTGTTTTAATTATTGTTGGTATGCATGCCTTACATGTTTTAGGTGGTGTAGCAGCATTGTTAGTATTATTTGTTAGAGCATTTGCAAGCAAAACTAAAAATTATAGTATTATTCCAATAGAAATAGTAAGTACATACTGGCATTTTGTAGATGTTTTATGGATTTACTTACTGATATTTTTTATTTGGATACGCTAAAAAACATAATATATACGTTTAGTTTTAAGATTTATTCATAAACCACAAAAAAAGTTGGACCTAAATTGCCTTTATAAGCCTTTAGCCAATATTTTTGTAATCGAAATTAGAAACCAAATATGTCAACTGCAACAACAGCACAAACCAAAGTGTGGAATGGCGGCAAAAGCCCCTTCAACGTAGAGTATGGTAAGTTAATGATGTGGTACTTTTTAATGAGCGATGCTTTTACATTTGGAGCATTTCTTATTTCTTATGGTACCATTCGTTTCTCAACCAATGGGTGGCCCGATCCTAATGAGGTTTTTCAATCTTTCCCTGGACTAGGAAGTGGATTGCCATTAATGTTTGTAAGTTTAATGACTTTCATTTTAATTATTAGTTCTGTAACTATGGTTATGGCTGTTAAGGCTGGCCTAGAAATGAAAAAAAAGAAAGTAGTTACCAACTTAGTTTGGACTATTATTGGTGGTATTGCTTTCTTAAGTTGTCAAGCTTGGGAGTGGAATCATTTACACCACGAAGGTGCATGGTGGGGTGCAAATCCATTTTTAAATGCTGATGGATCTGCATCAACTACTAATTTTACCAATTACTTCTTTACTATCACTGGTTTTCATGGTTTTCACGTATTAAGTGGAGTGGTAATTAATATTGTAATGTTAATTATGACCTTGAATGATACTTTTGAAAAACGTGGTCATTATTTAATGATTGAAAAAGCAGGTTTGTATTGGCACTTTGTAGATTTAGTATGGGTATTTGTATTTACTTGTTTTTATTTAATCTAATTTCAAAATTTCATAATAATTATATATGTCACAAAACGAATTTGCACACGTAGAGCATCATGATAACAAAAACGAAGTAAGAAACGTAACCATTTTGTTAACTATTCTTACAATTGTAGAATTGGCTTTAGGCTTTGCTATGATGAAAATGGAGCATGGTTCTACCGCAGTAATGGCTACTAAAATTACCATTATTATCTTAATGATGGCTAAGGCTTATTATATTGTTGGATATTTTATGCACTTAAAACATGAAGTAAGAAATTTAATAATGACAGTAATTGTTCCATTAACATTATTTGTTTGGTTTATAATTGCTTTTTTGTATGACGGTAACTCTTTTAGAAATTTAAGAAATACTTTCGACCCTCATTTCAAAGAACAAAGCACTATTAAAGTACCCAAGAAAGAACATGTTGGTACTACACATTCTACTGAACAACATAATGAAGATGTAAAACCAGCTGCGGTGAACGAGTAATTAATTATTGAGTAGTATAATATATTCTATAAAAGTATCTTTACAAAACCATCGCTTGATGCGATGGTTTTGTATTAAATTGAATGGTGAAGTATGACTAAAAAAGCAGTATGGGCATTAATGATAGCTGTATTTATACCAGTGTTCAGCTATTTAATATTAAGAACAGCAAGTGAAGATGCCGTGATTTTACCAAAGAAATATTTTTTTGATACAGTAATTACTTCTCAGTTAGATGGTAAAACAAAAACAGATACATTTTGGCATAAATCGGCCAATTTTAAATTGGTAAATCAGTTAGGCGATACTGTTCAACTATACGATATTAAAGGCAAGGCAATTGTGATTAATTTGTTTTTTACAAGTTGTGGTAGCATTTGCCCTCAGTTAACACGTAGCATGGCTAAGCTGCAACAAAGTTTTATTAAAGGTGGAAATACACGTAGAAAAATTGATACATCTGTTGTTCAATTTATTTCATTAAGTATCGATCCAGAAAGAGATTCTGTATCTGTATTAAAAAGCTATGCTGATAGGTTTGGCGTTAATCCAGATAATTGGTGGTTACTTACAGGCAATAGAGATAGTATTTATAATTATATTTTTCAAGAACTTAAAATTGATAAGTTAGAAAAAGTTCCTATTAGTCCAGAGTTTCCTCATACTGGCAGATTTGTTTTGTTAGACAAAGAATACATCGTAAGAGGCCGATTAGAAGATCCTTATAGTGGGCTAGAAGCTCAGTCAGAATCTATGAAAATTTTGGCCAGAGATATTGGCTTACTCATGTTAGAAAAAGATAGAACTAAAAAAAGCGAAGTCTTTACTTCAATAATAGACCTCAGTTGGCTTTGGCTAATTATAATTTTATTGGTAACAGGATTCTTTTGGTACATGAGCAAAAGAAGAAAAATAAATGGTTAATACACTTCAACAAACCCTAGTATTAACTGTTTAATGTACTTAAATTAAGAAATCAATTATCAATTTAAATTCATAAAATGTTACAAGCTAGCATACAAAAAAACGATAAAAAAGCGGGTTGGTTAATTGGTATATTCTCATTTGTAGTTTTTGCTGTTATAATAAGCTTAGGTCGAATACAACTACAAGTAAATCTTGGCTTCGATGTTCACATTTTTGCAACCATAAATGCTGTTGTTAATTCTATAATAGCAGTAACACTTGTTGCTGCTTTAATTGCAGTAAAAAATAAAAAATTCATGCTGCACAAAAAACTCATGTTTGCAGCGTTAATA
>JAGOUF010000368.1 GCA_018061385.1 Chitinophagaceae bacterium
GTGCAAATAGTATTATAGCTTTCTCAGATTTTGCCATTGGTATTGCAAATGGAGTTTTACCTATCCATTCAATAAAATTATCTGTAACAAAAACAAACAATACTAACAATCTTAGTTGGAATATTATTGCAACAGATGGAGATAAAATCGTAATTGAAAAATCAACCAATGCAACCGATTTCAATACTTTACATGCATCTACGTTTTTTGCTACAGGTACATATAACGATGGTGTAACAACCAATAAAATCTACTATCGTTTAAAAGTGTCTGACAAAAATGGAGCCATCTACTACAGCAATATTGTTGTAATTGATGATAGAATAAATAATGGTGTAAAGGTTTATCCAACAATTACTAAATCATTTTTTACCCTACAAAATAATCTACAGAGTACTGGTACCATAAAACTTTTTTCTCTTGAAGGAAAATTAATACTGGAACAACAAATTGTTCCTGGTACAAATATTATTTCAATAGCAAACTTAGCCAGTCAAATTTATTTCTACCAAGTAGAAAATTTGAATACCAAAACTGTTAGCGGCAAAATAATTAAACAATAAAACATTCAATCATGAAAAAAATAATTATCATTTTAGTTGTACTTTTTTTAGCAACAAATACCCAAGCACAGTTTTGGAAAAAGAAAGATGAATCCAAAACTGATACGACTACAACGGAAAAGAAAAAAAGTGGTGGTGGCTTTTTTCAAAAAGTAATAGCTAAAGTAGCTAAGGGTGCAGCTAAAGTAGCTGGCTCAGCTGGCACAACCAAAAGCACAGACAACTTTGAGTCGTTTGAGCCTGCTATTTTTCTAAGTTCAAACCTATACCCAAAAAGTGTGGGCACTATGCAAACAGACTTCTTTAATGGCTGGAAAGAAGGGGGTGATTTAGTAGGATTAATGCTAATGCCAAAAGACAAATTGTTCTTTTACAAATTAGATGGTGCTGTAAAAATAAATGGCAAAACAGCCGATTATCAATCTACTGGAGTTTATACTACAATATTAGATGGCAATGCTGATAGCAAAACTTTGGAACTACAAACCAAACAAGGTAAAACAGCAAAATTTATTCTAAAACCAAAAGAAAATAAATTAAAGATTCTATCTATTAATAATCAAACTAGCAATGCCACTATTGATATGAGCAAAGATTTTACCATTCAGCTTGATGGATTTTCGCCAAACGCTCTAATTAAAGTAGAAGTAGTAATGCAAACTATTGGTATAAGAGCCCAAATTGAAGCAGGCAGCTATAGAGCAGCTAAATCAGTTACAATTCCAGGTTATATTTTTAAACACTTAAACGTAAGAAAAGAACAAAAACTTTTTAAGTATAACGACCCTTACATTTTGGTTTCTGAAACAGAAGTTAAAGAAACAAAAGATGAAAATGGAAACTTTAAAGATCCAATTAAGTACTATGCTGGTTCTAGTAGCTATTTTCCTTTTAAAATAGCCAATGCAGTAGAAAACACACATGGAATAGAATTACAAGAAGGTAATTGTTCTATAGAAAAAGGAAATGCTTTTTTTTCTCAACCAATAGCATATGCTACCACCGTTGCACCAATAGAAGTAGTAGTAAAAGGAACAACTTATTACTATGATTCAAAAGAAAGTAAAGTACTTGACAGAAAAACAATCACAACTAAAGAAGTAAAATTTCCTCAAATACCAGATGCCAAGCTAGAACAAGTTTCAACTGATTTATACAATCAAATTACTGGAATTCTTAAAGACGAATTAGGCGTAAATATCATAAGCCCAGAAAAAGTTACTGCCACACCAGCATATCAAAAAATTGACCAATACACCAACAACGATGAAAACACAGAATACCATTTTACAAAGGCATATATGGGTTTGAAAGAATTACCTGATGTTTCTCCCTTAGCAATAATGGCTTTTGGAACATCTACACTTTTTCAACCATTAAATGCAAATGCCCTCTTAAAAGTTAATTTAGATATGCAAATTTCATGGAATGGTAGTAAACCCTTGGTTACTCCAATTCTCCAAATAGAATTATTAGGCACACCAAATGGTGGTATTACAGGTGCAGTACAACCCACTAAATTTTTTACAGCAGAAATATCTGGTGAAAGTATTGAATTGAAAAAAGGAATAGTAACCGACGAAATAATCAATAACATTTTGCAAGTAAACAATTTAACCAATTCCTTCAAACAAGGTTTTAAAAAACTTGTATCAAAAGAAAAAGAAAACAACGAGTATATTTCAATTTGGAACCTACAGAAATAGCTTTAATCAGCTTTAATTAAAAAGAGGTTGTTCTTTAAAACAGAAACAACCTCTTTTTTATGTACAGTTTATTCAAAAGAGAAATTATCTGCATTAATAACCAATTACTATAAAACTTATCTTGCAGTAATTTATATCAAGATCATGAAAAAAATTATTTGCATAATACTTCTATTTAGTTTTGCAAAACTCAATGCACAAGTAATTACTGGCCCAATGTTAGGCCATACAGATTTTAGAACTAGTACCATTTGGTTTCAAGTAAAAAATACAAACACCAAATATCAATTGTTATATTGGCAAGAAAATGCAACACCTACAACCAATAGCCAAGTTGTAGAAGGTGTAACAAACTCTAGCAGCGATGTACATACATTGCTGTTTACCATTACCAATCTTCAACCAAATACAACGTATTTATACAAACTTGTAGTTACTGGCAATACCAATCAAATTAGTACCGGTAAGTTTAAAACACAAGAACTTTGGCAATGGAGAAAAGATCCTCCCACTTTTTCTTTTTTAACAGGCAGTTGTACATATATTAATCAACCAGAATACGACAGACCAGGCAAACCCTATGGTAACGATACCAGCATTTTTGAAACGATGGCAAAAGAAAAAGCCGATTTTATGCTTTGGTTAGGCGATAATTGGTACACTAGAGAAGTAGATTATTACAGCAGTTGGGGCTTGCATGCAAGACCTTCTTTTGAAAGGCAAAAATCATTCTATAAAAACTTTCTTAAAGCAATGCCTCATTACGCCATTTGGGATGATCATGATTATGGCTGGAACGATGCAGACAAAAGCTATCCATTAAAAGAAACTAGCAGAAGTGTTTTTAAACAATTTTGGGCCAACCCAAGCTATGGAGAAAACAACCAAGGGATATATACCAAATTTACTTGGAACGATGTGGATGTTTTTATGTTAGATGATCGTTGGTTTAGAAGCAACGATAATATGGCTGATAGCATTAATGGACAAGATAACGAAGCCAAAGAAATGTTTGGTAAACAACAATTAGAATGGTTGAAAAATGCCTTGTTACAAAGCTCTACCAACAAGAATATTAGTTTTAGAATTATTGCTACTGGCAGTCAAGTATTAAATCCT
>JAGOUF010000370.1 GCA_018061385.1 Chitinophagaceae bacterium
AGAAAAAGAAGTTCATATTGCCTGTTAGCCATTGAGCGTTAAACATGCTACCAATACTTTTAAGTGTAATTTTTTTTTCTTGCACTTGTTCTGTTGTTGTATCAATATCGTTTTTTGTTGCTGCCATTTTTTAATATCGTTCTGCAATTCTCAATTTTGCACTTCTACTTCTTTTGTTACTTTTTAGTTCTGTATTATTTGCTGTAATTGGTTTTTTTGCAATTAGCTTCCAAATTTTTTCTTTGATGGTAGACGCAAAGGGATTGTCTTGTTCCTCTTCAAAACTGCCACTTCTAAAAAAGTTTTTAACTATTCTATCTTCTAATGAATGAAACGTAATGATGGCAACTCGTCCACCAGATTGTACAACATCATTTAGCTGTAACAACATTTCTTTCAAAGCACCCACTTCATCATTTACTTCTATTCTCAATGCTTGAAAAACTTGAGCCAAATACTTATTTGGGTTTCCTTTTACAACAGGATAAATGAGTGTTTTAAATTGATTGATTGTTATATATGGCAAATTGTTTCTATGCTGTACAATGTGTTTTGCCAAAGTTTTTGCATTGGTAACTTCTCCGTACACTTCAAACAATTTATGCAATTGTTGTTCTGAATATGTTTTAACAATATCTACTGCAGATACTGGTTGATTAACATCCATACGCATATCTAAAGGACCATCAAAACGAATAGAAAAACCTCTACTTCCTTCATCAAATTGGTGAGAGCTTACGCCCAAATCGGCCAATACTCCATTTACTTTTTGCACTTTATGTAAACGTAAAAAACGTTGCAAATGCCTAAAGTTGTGCGGTACAAAAACCACTCTTTCATCTTGCAAAACATTCTGCTGAGCATCAACATCTTGATCAAAAGCTAGTAACTTTCCATTGCTAGCTAATTTTTCTAAAATGCCTTTACTATGACCACCACCACCAAACGTACAATCTACATATATGCCATTTGGTTCAATTGCCAACCCTTCTAACACTTCGTTATAAAGAACTGGAATGTGATAGTTTGAAGATTGATGATGCAAGTTTGAAGGTGTAAGGTTATTTGTTTCGTTTGTGTTCATGTTGTTTTCCTTATCCCTTTTAACTTATGCTTTATCAACTTTTTCCGCCATTACACTTGCAGCCAAACTGCTAAACTCCTCTGGTGAAAAATTCTCAAAGAACTGTTTGTACTTATTAGAATCCCATATATTTATTTTGTCTAAATCGGCAGCAAGTGTTATATCCTTGCCCAACCCTGCATATTCTTTTAGCTGAGTTGGCAACAATAATCTTCCTGCACTATCCAACTCTACTTCTGTTGCTCCACCTAAAAACAAACGCTTAAATTCCCTTACATTTGGTTCGAAATCGTTCAACGAACGAATTCTAGCAACTATTGGCTCCCAACTTGACATTGGATAAAGTGTTAAACATTTTTCTATCCCACGGCTTATAATCATACGGCTTTCTCCATCAGGAAGCTGCTTTTTCAAGCTCCCCGGAACGAGAAATCGACCTTTTGAGTCAATTGTTGCTTCGTATTCGCCTAGTAGATTGAGCATTTGTGAATAATAAAAATGTTTTTTACCATTTATTGACACAAAATAACACTTTTTCCCACTTCCAACCCTCAGTTGGTTGATTCTATTTATCCACAAGATAAAAATCAGCAAACCCATTGCTACTGTTGAGTTACAGCCAATTTAAGCTCAACTTAAAGTGAATTTAATGTGAATTACTGTGGAAAAGCAGTGAATGTGCAGGCCAAATAGCATATTTAACTACCAAAGTGGGAAAAAAATACCAATTTTTACGCATCAATTGTGCATTAATGAAATTTTCAAACAAATAATTTTCTACTCTAGTAGCAATTGTACTAAATCCAACAGTTTTTAAAATTGCATTTTAATGCTGCTTTTAATAAAAAAAATAGGCCAAAACTAGTTTTCGTGGTAAAAAGTGGTAATAATTTAGAGAAATTAGTTGTAAATGAATTAGGCAATAATGTCAAACTATACTTTTGTACACTATGCATCCAAAAAATATTTCAATTGTAGATTATACCTATCATTTGCCAGAAGAAAATATTGCAAAATATCCATTATCAGAAAGAGATGCTAGTAAGTTACTGATATATAAGGATGGGGTGATTGAAACTTCACTCTATAAAAAATTAGATCAACATTTGCCCAAAAAAAGTTTAATTGTATTTAACAATACCAAAGTTGTAGAAGCAAGATTGTTATTTGAAAAATCTAGCGGCAGCAATATTGAAATTTTTTGTTTAGAACCAGATGATCGTTATGGTGATATAACTTCTGCCATGTTACAAAAAGAAAAAGTGTATTGGAAATGTTTGGTAGGTGGTGCAAAAAAATGGAAAGAACCTTTTTTGCAAAAAAAGATTGATGCAACTACTCATTTGTTTGCAAGAATTGAAGAAAAAAGAAACGATTACTTTTTAATTGAATTTAACTGGAGCAATAGCAATTTATCTTTTGCTGAAGTATTACATGACGCAGGTCTTATTCCTTTACCTCCTTACTTAAATAGAACTGTTGAAAAAGAAGACAAAACAACCTATCAAACTATTTATGCAATGCACAATGGTTCTGTAGCTGCACCAACTGCGGGTTTGCATTTTACAGAAAACTTAATGCGGAAATTGAAACATCAAAATGTTGAACCCATTTATGTAACACTGCATGTTGGAGCTGGAACATTTAAACCTGTAAAAGCAGCCACTATGCAAGAGCATGAAATGCATGCAGAATTTATAGATATTTCTAAAGAATCTATTGAACAATTAATAAGCAATAAAACTATTGTTGCAACTGGAACAACATCTTTAAGAACCATTGAGAGTTTGTATTGGATGGGGGTTAAGATAGAAGATAGAAGGCAGAAGGGAGAAGGTGGAAGGGAGAAGGAAGAAGTTAGAAGGCAGAAGGGAGAAGGCGAAAGGGAGGAGGGAGAAGATAGAAAAGAGAAGGGAGAAGATAGAAGGCAGAAGGGAGAAGGTGGAAGGGAGAAGGTGGAAGATAGAAGGGAGAAGGAAGAAGATAGAAGGCAGAAGGGAGAAGGTGAAAGGGAGAAAAGAGAAGATAGAAAAGAGAAGATGGAAGATAGAAGTGAAGATTTGGATGAACTTTCTATTAAACAATGGGATGCTTATGAATTACCACAAAATATATCAAAAGCAACTGCTTTACAAGCTTTATTGAACTGGATGAATGAACAAAACCTAGACCGTTTAATTTGCAAAACACAAATCATCATTGCACCAGGTTATACATTAAAAATTGCTGATGGCTTAATTACTAATTTTCACCAACCACAATCTACTTTATTGTTGTTGATAGCTGCTATTGTTGGAGA
>JAGOUF010000371.1 GCA_018061385.1 Chitinophagaceae bacterium
TACTCTACCTGCATTTGTAGGCACTGTACTATAGCCAGTTGTAATGTATGGCAAGAAAGGTAGACGCAAAGGCGGTTGCAGGTTTTCGAAACCTTTTATTGTTCCAAATTGATTTACAAAGCCAGATACATTTGGGTTAACAGTACTCCAATAACTTGTTTCATTTGTACGACGAACATTTCTGTAAAAATTAATACCCCAATCTTGTAATTGTTTCTTAGCAAAACGCAAACTCATGTAAGGTATTTTCATTTCTACCTGCCAAGCGTTGTTGGTTATTTTAACTTGACTTTCCCAAACGGCATCCCAATTTCTATCTTCAGTTCCACTGTTTCCTCCTCCACCAGAAATTCTTGCATCGCTTTGCACATTGGCTGATGTAACTCCAAACTGGAAAGCATTTTGCTGATCTACATACGTATCAAAGCTTACAGCAAAAAAATCAACATCCTGAAAACTTTCTCCATCTCTACTAGTAAGTTGTTTACGAATTAAAGAAACCGTATCATACAAAGTTGCAGCAATGTAAATAGCTGTATTATCGTACACAATTCTTACTTCTGTTTTTTGGGCTGCATTTTTTCCAAAGTTTGGTTGATTTACAATAAAATTGCTAGCAAGAGGAGCATTTTGCCAAGCTTCGTCATTGAAAAGCCCATCAATTTTAGGAGCAATAGAAACTTTTGTTGCTTGAATTGATTTCTGTATTGTTGTTTGAGCAATTGTCTGCATTGCAAACAATAAAAGTATCGCCGTATATAAATGCTTCAAATTGCAGTTGATTTAATAAATGGCAAGAAAACAATTTCCTACAACTCTAAAATCTATAATTATATAAATGGCTATATAGCTTGTTAAAAGAGAAATCGTTGTAAATTATTCGTGTTTTCATTTGCAGTTAAAAGAAATCTATTTATCAAATTTTTTTTACTTTTTCAATAGCTAACATAAGCTAGTAGACGCAAGTGTGTTGTTCTTTTATTTCTTAAACAATGAAAAAAACTAATTAAAAATGTTAAGAAGAAAATATCCATAAAAGTTTCTACTCGAAATGAGGCATTTTATTTAGTAACTAAATAATTATATTTGAGTATAAAATATTTGCCATGAGACTTGCTGCAATTGCTTTTTTTCTGTTATTTGTTTGTATTAGTTATGCCCAAAATAATAAAGTTGTACAAACAAAAAATGGCATAGAGCTAACATATGAAATTAAGAAAGTTGATAGCGGTTCTAAAAAAACAAAATACTCAATTGTAGTAACTGCAATTAACAAGAATAGCAATGCGTTGTATTATGAAACTTCTCCAAGTTATTCAAGTGAATTTGTTTCAATTAAAATAGATAACTCAACTGGATTATTTAAAGACTATGTAGATTTAAAAGGAGAAAAAACTTCTTTCAAAGTAGAAAACAATAAGGAGTTGTATAAAATAGAAGAAAATAAAGAATATACGCAATCTAAATTTTTCAATGTTAAAACTGGAGAAACGCCAATTGTTTCTGTAAAATACAATGATGGTCTGAAGAAATTTGAAGATTTTAAAATTGAAGTTTTTACTAAAGATTTCATAGATGGTTTATGGAAAACCGAATGTGGAAATAACAATATTTTACTTACACTAAACACTGTATTAGCTAAAACAACCATACTTCAAACCAGTAATGGAAAACAAATAAAATGGATAGAAACAAGCCCTAATATTTTTGTTAAGGAAACAGATGTAAATACAATTTTAATATTTAATAAACAAAACAAAAGATTTATATATACCACTACCGAAGGCATTACAATGGAATGGATAAAACAATAAAAAACATATTCTTTACGTCGCAAAAAAAGGTTATCAATTTAATTGATAACCTTTTTACTAACTAACCCACTAAAAAAACTAGTTCAATTTTTTATTAATATTGGCAACTTGTTCTTGCAAATTATTTACCATGCCTGCTAGTTGGCCAACATCCCAACGATTGGTTAAATTGGCTTTTTGTAAAATATAAACAGCCTTCCAAACTTCTAATACGTCTTCTGAATGTAAGTTGTAAGGTTCGTAAACAGGATTATCGCTTACTAATGTTAATGTATTTTTGGGTTTTGCATTTTTTACAATACGCTTGTACACAATGCCATCACTTTTACTTAGCAAAACATAAGTGTTGCTGTTGCGTACATCATCTAATGCTTCAATTTTTTCGCCAACTATTACACTACCACTTGGTGTAGGCATCATACTATCTCCAACTATTTCAAAAGCTCTGTATTGCCCAGGTGCTAACATGGGTAAAGTAAAAGTGTTTAACTCATCTAAAAAATCGGGATCGGCATAACCATTTAAATAGCCAGCAGCAGCTTTTAATGGTACAAACTGAATTTCTACACTGTTGTTTCCTCCAGCAGATTTCATACTTCTTCTCTGTTCCAAATAATTGGTATTGCCTTTTACTGCAGTCATATCCTGCAACAGCAATTCATCTAAACTCAATTTAAAAATTGAAGACATTACTTCTAATACTTCTAATTTAGGTTCGGCACGTTCTTCTTCATAAGCTCCAATTAAAGAACGTTTCACACCCAACTTATTGGCAAACTCTTCTTGAGTGTAACCACGAAGCTTACGTAAATAACGAAGATTTTTTCCTGCGTAACTCATAACTAATTGATTTAGCCGCAAAATACTAACATTTTTAGTTTTATCAAAATTTATTTTATCTATTGAAGTATAAAGTTGAAAAATCATTATATCCTTCTTAACATTTAATAAAATTTTTGGCATCATATTTCGATATGGATTTGTATAAAAATCAATTGCCATGAAACAGCATTACCTTTTTACCACAGCAGCCATTTTTGTTACACAGTTAGCAATTGCTCAAGCAAATAAAACAGAAACAAAAAAAGATCATCCTTCTAGACCTGCAAGAACAGAGCAAACTTTAAAAGTTGATCGTTCAGTTAGTGAAAAACAACCAACTAGAGAAACTCAAAAACCTCCTATTAGACAGCCACAAACAAATAATTCTGGAAACACTAGAAAGGTAGAAGATAGAAGAACAAGTGAGAATACTTTTTCTATGAATTCATCTAAAGATGATAAAACCAGAGAAACTAAAAAAGGTTTTACAACAAGAACACCTAACAACAATGGCAATAGAACTCCACAAAGAAATGATGTAAACTCAGGCGATAGACACAACAACAATTCTGCCAACAGAAATTACAATCAAAATCGTAATAACAACGATCAATCTAGATTTGGCAACAATGGCAGATACAATAGAATAGACAGAAACTATTATCCAGATTATAGAAGGCCATACAGTTTTATTGGTGTACGATATACCAATTTTTATCGTCCAAGATATATTGTACCATATAGAGG
>JAGOUF010000372.1 GCA_018061385.1 Chitinophagaceae bacterium
CTGCTAATTGGACTAATAAATTCTTTTCCAAATAAACTAAAATAGTTTTCGTAAACACTTATTTTTTGGCTTATGCCACCAACAAATTGCAAAACCGTTTCATTTTTAATTCCATTGGTTTGCACTGCTTTTATTTCTTCTCTACTTTTTGATGGGTTGTTGCTATAATAAATATTAGAGATAGATTCTGTAAGAAAGACTGGCAAAAATGGAGTGGCTTCCGATAAGCTATCTACATTGTTTAATAAAAATTTAAATGGCTTCAGCAACTTTATTTTATCGAAGCTACTTTGATTTACATTGTTTAAATCGAGTTCTAATTTATTGTACAATTCAAAACTGTAGGTATTATATTGATAAGGATTGTTGTCATTTCTGTGCGTTACCACATTCTTCCACCAACGCAACCCTTTATTAAACCTAGATTTAACAACAGGACCAATATGTACTTTTGCTAAATGCAAATAAATTACAATATTAGAAGTAGTTTTAAAAGTTGAAACTCCTCTATACGTATTTTCATAACCCACATATCTTACAACCAATGTATCTTGAGGATTGGGTGAAACTTTAAGTGAAAAATCGCCTGCAGAATCTGATATTGCCCCTTGTTGAGATTTTATCCAATAAATACTAGCAAATGGAATTGGCACATTTGTAAACTCATCTACAATTTTACCAGTTATATATTGTTGTCCAAATAACGAGTTTGCACAAACAAAAAATACAAAAAAACAAACGCTTTTAAGCAGTAATTTTTTAAAGTACAATATTGTCTGCATAAGCAAATTGTGGGTATAGTTTTGTTAGTTGAAGATAAATATAAATCAAAAAATTATAATACAGGGAAGATTAATACTTAGAGAATGAAGACTAGTTTTTTTGTTGTTGCGAAGCAAAAAAATCACCATCAATCTTTTTATAGTATCACTTTTTTCAACTAAAGTTCCTGCAAACTAGAAATGCTTTGTTAAAAAAACATTGTTAGCAGGCATTATACACATTCATTGAATAAGTTTATAACTATGCATTAAAAGCCTCACCTTTATATTTGAACCAATAATTTAATTCAACTAATATGCGTACAATATTCAAGTTTGCTACAGTAGGTACAACAGCTTTAAGTATTATGATGTTTTCAAGTAGCTGTAAAAATGAAAAAGACAAAGAAGTAAAAAAAGATAGTGTTGTTGCAGTAACTAAACCTGTTCCTGGCACACCAATTAAATATGATAGTAGTAAACGTTATATATTTTTAACTTGGGACGATGCTCCTCAACCTCCTGGCAGCAATATTTGTAAAAAAGTATTTGAAGAAGAAGGCGTAAAAGCAACATTTTTTATGGTGGGCATGCACCAAACAGATAATAGAAGAAAGTATTTTGTAGATTCTATTAGAAATGCTTATCCTCAATTTTTATTGGCCAATCACAGCTACTCTCATGGCTTTCAAAACAAGTATCATCTTTTTTACTCGAAGCCTGATAGTGCTGTAAAAGATTTTTTACGTGCCGAACAAGAATTAAACATTCCTGTAAAAATTATTCGTTTGCCAGGCAATCCAACTTGGGCAAATAATGGACAAATTAAAGGACCAAAATCAACTCTACCAGTAGCCCAAAAATTAGATGCGATGGGTTATCATTTATTGGGTTGGGATGTTGAGTGGGAATTTATTGGAGGAAGCAAACCTAAACAAGGTGCGGTTGAATTGGCCAATTCAATTACACAAAAATTAGATTATGGCAATACATATGAACCCAATTGTATTGTTATTTTAGCACATGATAGAATGTTTGCTAAACAACCCTATACCGATTCTTTAAGAAAATTCATTCAAGAATTAAAGAAAGATACAAGGAATGTTTTTGAAACCGTAGATCATTTTCCATTGATTCAAAAAGGAAAATAAAATGAATTATTTAAAAGTATATTTTGGAATAGTGTTGTTACTTACAACACTATTTTCATGTAAAAGCGTTCGTCAATTAAGCAGAGATAATAAGGGCAATTATTCTTGGAATCAATTTATTATGGGTGCCGATTTATCTTATGTCAATCAAATTGAAGACAATGGTGCTGTATATAAAATAAACAACCAACCCAAAGATGCTTTTAAAATTTTTAAATCCATTGGCACAAATACAGTAAGAGTAAGACTTTGGAACAATCCAACATGGCAACTTCCTGTTACAGGTGGCAAAATGTATAGTAATTTAATGGATGTTGAAAAAACAATACGTAGAGCCAAGCAACAAGGAATGGCGGTTTGTTTAGATCTTCATTACTCTGATGATTGGGCAGACCCTGATAAACAAATTACACCTGCTGCTTGGAAAAATTTACCCATTTCTGTTTTGAAAGATTCTGTTTATAATTATACACTAGCAGTATTGAATTATTTTAATGAAAAAAAAATAACACCAGAAATGATTCAAATTGGCAATGAAACCACTTTTGGTATGTTATGGCCAGCAGGAAAAATTGAAAACAACAGTAACTGGGAAAACTTTGGTACTTTGTTAAATAGTGGAATAAAAGCAGTTAGAGATTTTTCTACAAATGCAACCATTCATCCCCAAATAATTATTCATGTAGCCCAATTGCAATATGCCAATTGGTGGACAAAAAATATAATTGAAAAAGGTCATGTAACTGATTTTGATATACTCGGAATTTCTCATTATTACAAATGGAGTACAGTAAATTCTATGCAAGCAATTGGCGATACAATTCAACTCTTAAAAAACAATTTCAACAAACCCATTGTATTGGTAGAAACTGCATTTGCTTGGACCAATGACAATGCTGATACATATGGAAATTTATTTTATTCTACAACACCAATTGAAGGCTACTCATTTACAAAAGAAGATCAACAGCGATACATGAAAGATTTAATTCAAACCTTAATTACGAATGGAGGTACAGGAATTATGTATTGGGAACCTGCATGGATTACTTCTTCAATGAAAGATAGATGGGGCAAAGGAAGTAGCTGGGAGAACAATACTTTTTTTGATTTCTCTGGCAACTTATTACCTTCAATAACTTTTATGCAATACAACTATAAATTTTAACGGTGATGATAGATTTTAGAAGTGATACTGTAACAAAACCAACACCTGCAATGTTGGAAGCAATGATGCAAGCTACTGTTGGTGATGATGTTTTTGGTGAAGACATTACAGTAAATGCGTTAGAAAATAAAGCAGCCAATTTATTTGGTATGGAATCTGGACTGTTTTGTCCTAGTGGTACAATGACCAATCAAATAGCCATTAAAGTACATACACAACCTGGTGATGAAGTAATTTGTGATGAGCTGAGCCACATCTATCAATATGAAGGTGGAGGAATTGCATTTAACAGTGGTTGC
>JAGOUF010000373.1 GCA_018061385.1 Chitinophagaceae bacterium
AACAAGAAGTAAATACTCGTTTATTAATTTATGAATTGTTAGATTTTGTGGATGATGTTGTTGATGATTTAGGAAGCCGTCATTTCATTAATTATATTTCAAAAATGATGGAACAAGGTACAGGTGCTGATAGACAATTGGCAGTTTACGAAAAAACAAACAATTTAGTAAGCGTTGCAGATTATATACACGATCAATTCTTGGTTGTGTAATACTTAATTTTATTAGTTTAAACCTCATTATCACTCAATTGCTTGAGTTGCTAATGAGGTTTTTTATTTTCGAGCTGAGAAATATCAGTTAAATAAACTTTGTTACTGCATAAGTTGTTATAGAACAAACGTAGTTTTGTACACTCAATAAATAAGAAGTTATGATTACTGTAGCATCTGGCATAGAACAAATTATTAGCAACGAAAAAAATACCGCTTTACAAGCCATTGGCAATAAAATACTCAACAAACAACGCATAAATCTCGATGAGGGTGTATTGCTTTTTGAGCAAGCCTCTCTCCCATTTGTTGGTGCTTTGGCCAATTGGGTACGTGAACAAAAACATGGTAATAAAACGTATTTCAACAGAAATTTTCATATAGAACCAACCAATGTTTGTGTTTTCAGTTGTAAATTTTGTTCTTACTCAAAATTGTATGCCCACAAAGAGGAAGGCTGGGAATTAAGTTCTGAAGACATGCTGAACATTGTAAAAAAATACGATGGACAGCCAGTAACTGAAGTGCATATTGTTGGTGGAGTTCATCCTAAAATGGATTTAAAATTTTTTGCAGAAACATTGCAGAAAATAAAAACCCATCGTCCAGATTTACACATCAAAGGTTTTACACCTGTTGAGTTAGATTATATGTTGAGAAAAGCAAAAATGAGTATTGAAGAAGGCATGCAATTTTTAAAAGATGCTGGCTTACAATCTTTACCTGGCGGTGGTGCAGAAATTTTTCATCCAGAAATTCGTCAGCAAATTTGTGATGATAAAGTTGATGCAGAAGGTTGGTTAGACATTCACAGAGCAGCTCATAAAATTGGAATGCACAGCAATGCAACTATGTTATATGGACATGTAGAAAAATTTTGGCACAGAGTTGATCATATGGAACGCTTAAGGCAATTACAAGATGAAACTGGTGGCTTTAATACTTTCATTCCATTAAAATTTAGAAATCACGATAACGAGATGAGCAATATTCCTGAATCTTCTGTAATTGAAGACATGCGATTGTATGCTATTGCAAGATTGTACATGGATAATTTTCCTCATTTAAAAGCTTATTGGCCAATGCTTGGAAGACAAAATGCACAACTTACTTTAAGCTTTGGAGTGAATGATATTGATGGAACCATTGATGATACTACAAAAATTTATTCAATGGCTGGCAGTGAAGAACAAACGCCTTCTATGACAACTGCTGAATTGGTGAACTTAATTAAACAAGTTAAAAGAGAACCTATTGAAAGAGATACATTGTACAATATAGTGAACGATTATAGCAACGTTAATTTTGAAGAAAATTTAGTAGATGCTTCGTTGAACTAGTATGCACTAATTTAAGTATAAAAAATGCACTAAGACATTCTTAGTGCATTTTTTATTGCTCTTCGAATCTTGCAGATTCAAAATAATATACTGTAGCTTTTAGCTACTAAAGAAAATTTATGTTAGAAATAATGCTCTTCGAATCTTCCAGACTCGAAAGTAATATTCTGTCGCTTTTAGCAACTAAAGAAAATTTATCTTAGAAATATTTTACAAGCAAAAACTCAATTGCAGTATAGCTTTTGTAGAAGGAAGAACTTTAAACCGATTGTCGATACGTTGTCCAACAACCCAAATAATTTTTTGATTGCTTTCTATAATCCAAACATTTTCTTTTTGGGTAGTAGATAATTTTTTATCAATTAGGAAACGAGCAATTTTTTTCTTTTTCTCCATTCCCAAAGGATAGAAATAATCACCCGTTTTCCATTTTCTTAATATCAATGGGAATTGAACTTTATCAACATCTAATTGAACAATATTGGCATCATCAGTTATTTTAACTTGATTTTCTAATGTTTCAATTTTTAAAATTCCACCAGCAAACTGGGTAACAGAGTTAGATTGTTCAATTAAAACATTGATAGCATCTGTAGCAAGAACAGGGGCTATTATTAACCAATTTCTATTTTTAATAATTCGATGCGTTGCTGATGCAACAAATTTGCCATTGTGGGCTTGTAAAAGTTGTATTATATCATTTACTTGTAAAGCTGTAAATCCAAAATTTTTTACAATTTCAAATACAATTGTTGACAATGGTTTTTGCTTTGCCAACTTTAAAACAGGAATGTGAAATTCGTTGCCTTTTTGCTCAATTAATGCTGCTTTTGTTTGAGCAATGCTTTGGTTGTAAATTTCTTCAACTTCTTTCCAACGTTCAATATTAGCCAATAAATTATCTTCTGCATTGGGGAAAATTTGTTGAACCAATGGAATTAATTGATGCCTAAAAAAGTTTCTTGAATATTTATCTGAAGCATTTGAAGAGTCTTCAACCCAACTTAATTGATGGTCTTTTGCATAAGCTTCAATTTCAGTTCTTTTTGTAAACAATAAAGGTCTAAGTATATCATCTTGAGTGGGTAAAATACCATGTAACCCTTTAATACCAGTGCCTCTAAAGAAATTCATTAATACAGTTTCTATATTATCATCTGCATGATGAGCGGTGAGTAATTTTGAATTCTGAGTTTTGAATGTTGAATTGATTAGTTCTTCAAACCAATTATATCTTAATGTTCTTGCTGCTACTTGAATGGATACTTTATTCTGTTCAGCATATTCAGCAGTATTAAATTTTTGAACAAAAATTTCTTTATTGTATTTTTTTGCAAGCTCTTGTACAAATTGTTCATCTCGTTCACTCTCTGCTCCTCTTAACTGAAAATTACAATGTACAATTGTAAAATTGAACCCAGCTTTTGAAACCAAATCAGTTAATACAACACTATCTAAACCACCACTAACAGCCAATAAAAGATGACAGTTAGAAGTAGATAGATGACGGAACTCTTTTTTCCAATAATTATTAAATTGTTCAAGTAAATTCATTGTATAAAAATAAAATGCTAAAGCAAAAAACTTCAGCATTTATTGTTCAAGTTTATTCTATTGTATAAGTGTGCCCTGCTAAAGCAGGATTTTTAAACGACACCACTACAGTTGATTTTTATTCTACAGCTTATACCAAAGTAATTTTTCAATTTTTAGTTCTTCTTTACTTCTTTTGCCCAAGTATCTTTTAAAGTAACCGTTCTGTTAAACACCATTTTATTACTTGTGCTTTCTTTATCTAAACAAAAATAACCCTTGCGTAAAAA
>JAGOUF010000374.1 GCA_018061385.1 Chitinophagaceae bacterium
ATGGTTGTATCATGCCAAAAAGTTAGGTTTGAAAACAAATATAGGCGTTAGAATTTTTTTTTTATTAAAGTAACATTCCACAACTGTGTAAAATTCTTTATAACAAGCCTATTAAAGTATATTTGAATGAAATTTTAAAACCCACAAAATGGAAAAATTGAAGTGTTTTTTGGTGCTTGTATTATTTTTTTTAAGCAGCAATATTTTTGCAACCGATACAACGATTGTTGTACATTTTTCAACCAATCAAGCTACCATATCTGTAAAAGAACAAGCCAATATATTAAACAGCATTCAACCTAAAATTGCTACAATTCAAAATGTAATGGTATTGGGTCATACAGATCAAATTGGATCTGAAAAATACAATCAGCAACTTTCTAACAAAAGAGCAAAAACTGTACAACAATTTTTAATTGCCAACGGAATTAATGCCAACCTAATAACCATTGTTGAAGGAAAAGGAGAAACCGAACTTTTAACCAATTTGGCCGATGCAAAAAGTAAACAATTAAACAGAAGAGTAACCATCCAACTAAATTATACAGTGGAGCCTGATGAAGATGTAATTATAACCCCAAAACAACCTGAAAAAACTGAAGAAAAAGATAAAAAAAATACCAATACAACATTAACAACAACCATTAAAGACACTGCTACCAAACAAGGTGATAACTTAGTTTTAAAGAATATTAATTTTATTGGCGGTAGACATATTTTTTTAGAAGAATCGTTTGTTGCATTACAAGAATTGTATGAAGCCATGAACGAAATACCAACTTTAGAAATAACCATTCAAGGCCATATTTGTTGCCAAGAAACCAATGAAGATGGAACTGATTTAGATACTGGCACAAAAGATTTATCTGTTAGAAGAGCCAAAGCTGTGTACGATTTTTTAATTGGCAAAGGAATTAATAAAGATAGAATGAGCTTTAGAGGTTTTGCAAGACGAAATCCATTAGTTGAAGAAACAAGCGAAGAAAATAGACGTTTAAATAGACGAGTTGAAATTAAAATTTTAAGTAAATAAGGTAATAATTCATTTGCCAATCCATTAATAAAAATTTCCTTTTCCACTTCGAGTATGTTAATTTGCAGATTATGGAACAATATCATCAACTACTTCAACATATTTTAGATCATGGTACACAAAAACATGATAGAACCGGAACGGGTACAATTAGTTGTTTTGGGTATCAAATGCGTTTTGATTTACAAAAAGGATTTCCTTTAATTACAACAAAAAGATTGCACCTAAAAAGCATTGTTTACGAATTGTTGTGGTTTTTAAATGGCGATACCAACATTAAATATTTAAATGATAATGGTGTAAGCATTTGGAACGAATGGGCCAATGAACAAGGAGACTTGGGTCCAGTATATGGCAAACAATGGAGAAGTTGGCAAGGTGCAAACGGAGAAGTGATAGATCAAATTACTGATGTAATTCAGCAAATAAAAACCAATCCAGATAGCCGAAGACTAATTGTTAGTGCATGGAATGTTGCTGAATTACCCCAAATGGCCTTAATGCCTTGTCATACAATATTTCAATTTTATGTAGCCAATGGAAAATTAAGTTGTCAATTGTATCAACGAAGTGCCGATGTATTTTTAGGCGTTCCTTTCAACATAGCATCGTATGCTTTACTAACCATGATGGTTGCACAAGTTTGTGATTTACAAGTAGGCGATTTTGTGCATAGCTTTGGCGACGTGCATTTGTATAACAACCATATTCAACAAGCCGAGTTACAACTAACAAGAGTGGCTTATGAATTACCAACAGTAAAAATAAATCCAGAGGTAAAAGATATTTTTAGTTTTCAATTCGAAGATTTTACACTCGAAAATTATCAACATCATCCACATATAAAAGCACCTGTGGCTGTGTAGTTAAGGGATAAGGCAAAAGAGAGAAGTTAGAAGGCAAAATGTAGAGTATTGAATATAGAATATTGAAATTTAGTAATAGTGCTTTTAAACCTCAACCTTAAACCTTAAATCTTATCTCTTAAACCTTATACCTATATGATTATTTCCTTAATTGTAGCAGCAGCAGAAAACAATGCCATTGGAAAAAACAATTTATTGTTGTGGCATTTACCCAACGATTTAAAGTTTTTTAAAAATACTACTTGGGCAATGCCTGTTGCAATGGGACGAAAAACATTTGAAAGCTTAGGCAACAAACCACTAAATGGGCGATTAAATATTGTAATTACCAAACAAAAAAATTGGCAAGCTCCAGGCGTTGTAACTGTTACCAGTATTGATGATGCCATTTTTGTAGCTCAAAGCCATTCGTATAAAGAACTGTTTATAGCAGGTGGTGGAGAAATTTATAAACAAACCATAGACAAAGCCAATAAAATTTATTTAACTAGAGTACACACCACAATTGATGGAGATATTTTTTTTCCTGAATTAAATTTAAAAAAGTGGCAAAAAATAAACAGTAGATTTTGTAATGCCGATATAAAACATTTGTACGATTATAGTTTTGAAACTTGGGAAAAAATATAAATATGTTGTTCGATTTTGTTGATATAGGCTTTTCTTTTACAATACTATTCATAATAGTATGCTCAATATTTTTTAGGCTTCCAGCAAAACTTTATTTTAAAAACTGTTTAGCAGTGAGCAATCATTTGCTCATTTTATATAGTTGGTATTTAATACATAAGTTTTATCAGCTCATTCAATTTATACTTTCACTAAATATTCCAACAGATAAAGTACCAAATAAACCCATTGAAATTTCTTGGTTTCAAATAAAATTTTTGTTGCTAATTCTTCTACCCTATTTATTTCTATTTAAAAAATTGGCACGTACATTTTGGTTAAGTATGGTTATGCTCGTGTTGTTACAGTGGGATTTTTTTGTACTACTATACAATACTTTAGTACAAGGAGAAGAAAGCTCAGGCGTACTCTTTTACATGCCATATTTAATAGAATTTAAAATCTTAAACTATATCTGTTTATTCGTAGCAGTTTATGCTTTACTTTGGCTGCTTAAACGTTTACCCAGTCAGCAAGCAAAATAACATGTATTCACCAGTACAATTAGCTTTAAAATTTGCCCAATATTATTTAACATCCAGCAATGGCAAAGGGCATGGAATACACTCTCCTTTCGTGTTCAATTTTGTTCAACAAGTATTAAACGATCAAAGACATTTTTATGCTTACGAAGCCATTGAAAACAGAAGAAAATGGTTGTTGCAAAACAATGAAGTTTTAATAATTGAAGATTTTGGTGCTGGCTCTAGAACAGGTTTAACCAAACAACGCAAAGTAAAAGATATTGCAGCATCATCTTTAAAACCCAAAAAATATGCTCAGTTGTTGTTTAGAATGGTAGACT
>JAGOUF010000375.1 GCA_018061385.1 Chitinophagaceae bacterium
TCAGAAGCGTCCGTCCAAGCTTCTGCAGTATATTCAACTCTTACTGTATGAACTCCTTTGTTTATAAAAGTTTCAAAATATTTTAGCTCGTTAATTTTATAAATATACCATGAATCTTTAATCCAAGAAATTGAAGTACTGTCATTGTTGCTATTGTCTTTTTCGAAATTATTTTTAAATCCACTAAAAGGAGAGTTGTAAAAATTAATATATTGTTCTGGAATTGGTTTTATTGAAACAAGTTGATTGTCCATCCACACTGAAAAATTATCCTTATAATCTTTAGCATAAAATAGCAACGGAATTTGTGTTCCAATTATATCGCTATTGATGGTATACTCAACAATAAATTTAGCGGTGTTGAAATTTTTATCAATGCGAATTAAAATTTTTTCGGAAAGTATATGAATGTCTTTACTTGAATAAGCAGAACTTGTCATAGTTCCTTCTTTAGTTGGCGAAGCCATGTTTGCAATACTAATTTTGCCTATTAGTAAAACGAGAATTAGAAGTTTAAATTTCAAGTTTATCTATTTTAATTTTTGGGTAGAATTGTATGAGTACAATGTTGGCTATTCATTAATTCGAATTTAGCAAATATTTTGCCTTTTCAAGGTTAATTTCTTTTTGGTTTGAAAGGTCAATAAAATAGTTTGTTTGCCAAGCCTGTGTTTTAAGTGCTTGGTTGTTATTGGCTAATTCCCAAGTAGGATAAACTCTAGTTCCAAGTTTTCCTTTTTGATCATTGCTAGAAAGAATTTTGTGTTTATACAAAACTGTTTTTGGAAAAATGAATATTCCAAAATGATTGTTTCTTCGAGCAGAAATAATTGTGAAATCTACAGGATCTAAAATATTGAAAGGTTCAATCATTCCTGTATTATTTCTTTTCCAAACTGTTACAAATAAGCCTGTTTTAGTAGGTGTAATTTTAGCAGTTCTAAATAAAATATTTTTTTGGTTGAGTTTAAATGTATGAGCAAAATATGCTTCACTCTCTAATTCAGTAAGTACTTCTGTAAGTTCTAAATTACAGGGCTTAAAAATTAAATTATTTAGGAGTAGTAATTCTGGGTATATACTTTTTGAAATAGACAAGTTGATGAATGATATTTAAATGTGCTCAAAAATATACTTTTTCTTTAATTCCTAATATCAAATCATCTATGGAAGTTTGCTTAATTCACAATAATTAATAAGCTTGCAATTGAAATAAATAGCCACAATAAAACGGCCAACAACAAAGGCTTTATTCCTACATTTTTTATTACATTTAATGAAAGACCAGCACCAATTAAAAATAAAGTAAGTGTTAATCCTGCTTTTGAAATGCTTACAATAAACGGACCTATGGGTTGCACAAATGAAACATAGGTATTAACAATCATGGCTAAAATAAAGAAACCAATAAACCACGGAATTTTAATTTTTGATTCTTTGTTTTTAAACAATGTTACAGAGAGCAGTGATAAAGGAATAATCCACAATGCTCTTGCTAGTTTTACAGTAGTAGCAACTTCCAAAGCTTCAGTTCCATACTTGCTTGCAGCACCAACAACAGAGCTTGTATCGTGAATCGCAATAGCACTCCATAAACCAAAATCGTGTTGAGATAAATGCAGCATATTGCCAATTAAAGGAAATAGCAATAGTGCAATAGAGTTGAGTGTAAAAATTACAGCAAGTGCTACAGAAATTTGATTTGGTTTTGCCTTTACAATTGGTGCAATTGCTGCAATTGCACTTCCTCCACAAATTGCTGTTCCTGCAGAAATTAGATATCCTGTAATTTTTTCAATTTTTAAAATTTTGGTTAATAGAAAACCAATAACAAGTACCGAAATAATACTTACGAGTGTAAAAATAAAACCTTCTTTACCAGCTTTTAATGCACTGTTTACATTCATACCAAAGCCTAAACCAACAACAGATATTTGTAAGAGTTTGTGAATTAATTTTTTTGTAGTTTCTTCATAAGGGTTACCTACAAATTGAATCATTAAAAAACCCAAGACCAAAGCTATTGGTGCAGATATAAAGGGTGTAACACAAAGTAGGGCAACTGTTATAAACAATGCTTTTTGTTGTTGTGGATGTTGTAAAAAGTAAGCTGAAATTTTTTGCATGATTAATTTGGAGAAATAATTTCTACTGCAAAGGTCTAGATTTTAGCATTCAAAACTAAAGGGTAAAAGTACATGCTTAGCTAGTAGCATAAATTTTACTAAATACTTGGCTCAATAAATGGATTGCTTTTTAAAATCTAATTTCCTCTATACGTAGAATATCCAAATGCAGAAAGTGTAATTGGAACGTGATAATGTTGTTTGTCTTTAATTTGAAAAACTACTTCTATAAATGGATAGAAGCTTTCTATGTTACTTCTTTTAAAATATTCTGTTGTAAAATAGGTAAGTTTAAAAATGCCTATGTTAGAATTTTTTGTAGGCAGAAAATTTGTAATTCTTCCATTGCTATCAGTTATTTTTTTATCTACCCAAACCCAGTTTTTAGTTTGCTCGTTGTATTTTTCTAACTGAATGGTTACGCCTGTTGCTGGAGAACCTTTAGATACATCTAAAATATGGCTAGAGAGTTGGTAGCTATTGTTCTGTGCAAAAAGTAAAGTTGAAAATGTTGTAATAATTAAGCTGAGTAGTAATTTTTTCATGTTCTTGTATTAAAATAATTGTGTTTTAATTTCAAGTAGTAGTACAAATTTAGTTTGTCTTTTGTTTAAGTAATTATTGTTAAAACTCTTAAACTTTTATAACCTAACAAATCTTACAAAAGCAACTGAAGAATTTAGTTTGAAACAAACTTTAGTCCTACGATTGAAAAAATAAGTGTTGATATAAAAAATATTCGCCAAAAGTTAGCAGGATCTTTAAAGAAAATTATGCCAACCAAAACAGTTCCCACTGCTCCAATTCCTGTCCAAACTGCATAAGCAGTCCCAATAGGAATTGTTTGCGTTGCTTTAATTAATAAAAGCATACTTATTGAAAGGCAAACTAAAAAGCCTGTATACCACCAAAACACATTTGATCCTGTTGCTGCTTTTGCTTTACCTAAGCAAGCAGCAAATCCAACTTCAAAGAGACCTGCAATAATTAATATCATCCAATTCATGTGAATATTGTTTAATTACAAATGTTGCAGATGTAATTGAGAATTTATTACGAAAAGCAAGAATTTATTTGAATTTGTATCAATCAAAATTGTACAAATTTTATTATCATATAAAAAAAATCTCGCCGTTTGGCGAGACTTAATTTTTTGTTCTAGCTACCCGTGTAAATTATTGCTGAACATTGGATTGTTGTTACAGCTTTTCATTGATATTGGTAGCAACTTTCGTTGCTTTGGATT
>JAGOUF010000376.1 GCA_018061385.1 Chitinophagaceae bacterium
TTTTGCCCATAAATTGTTGCTGTGTATTTTCTTTACTTAAGTTGGGTTTATATATATGTGTTTTGCTACTATCGTTTCTTGTAACCAAGCCTTTTTCAAACATAATTTGCATTAGTTTAAGCGTAGTTGTGTAACCACTTTCTTTGTGCAAACTCAATACTTCATGTACTTCTCTTACAGTTGCAGTTTCTTTATTCCACAAAATAGTCAATATTTCTAATTCACTTTCTGTGGGTTTTTGTTGTTTCGAATTACGCATCATTACGATTTTGTTCGTAGGCAATTTACGGAGGCTTTCGTAAATAAAATGTAAAAATTTATAAATGGTATAAGATGTAACTAATTTCAATTGCATTTTTACAATTAATTCTCCTTTACATTCGCCACTTAATATTTATTTAATGCATTTACAATTAACTCGTCCTTTAGCTTTTATAGATTTAGAAACAACAGGTATTAACATTAGTGTAGATAGAGTTGTAGAAATTGCCATTGTAAAAATTATGCCAGATGGTACTAAGCAGATTAAAAGAAAATTGATAAATCCTTTAATGCCCATTCCTCAAGCATCAATAGATATACATGGAATAAGTGATGAAATGGTAAAAGATGCACCAACTTTTAAACAAGCGGCCAACGAGTTAAAACAGTTTCTAGAAGGTTGCGATATTGGTGGTTACAACAGCAATCGTTTTGATATGCCTATGTTGATTGAAGAGTTTTTAAGAATTGATATTAACTATTCTATAGAAGGCAAAAAATTTGTTGATGTACAAAAAGTGTTTCATTTAATGGAGCAAAGAACGTTGAGTGCTGCATATAAATTTTACTGTGGTAAAACATTAGAAGGTGCTCATGGTGCAGAGGCTGATGCTACTGCAACTTGGGAAGTTTTAGATGCACAAGTAGAACGTTACCCTCAAATAGGTAATACTGTTGATTCTATTGTAAAATTTACAGGAGAAGACGATTTAGTAGATTTTGCACGAAGATTTATTAAAGTAAATGGTATTGAAGTTTTTAATTTTGGTAAACATAAAGGCAAACCTGTTACACAAGTATTAAAAGAAGAGCCTCAATACTACGATTGGATGATGAAAGGTGATTTTGCAATGAATACAAAGCAAAAGTTTACAGAAATATTAAATCGTACATTGTTAAAAAAGGTTTAATAACTAAAAAATATCTATAAACAATACAACTAGTGCTATGTTGGTATTTGAGTATGTATTATTTTCGACCTCTTAAAATAGCCCCTTAGCTTTTGGAAAAAATCGTAATCATACCTACTTATAACGAGAAAGAAAATATTGCCAATATTTTAAATGCAATTTTTTCTTTGCAACAAGGTTTTCATGTATTGGTAATTGATGATGGTAGCCCTGACGGAACTGCAATGATTGTAAAAGAATTGTTTACGACTTATCCAAACCAACTTTTTTTAGAAGAAAGAAAAGGAAAATTAGGATTAGGCACTGCATATATACATGGCTTTAAATGGTGCATAAAAAAAGGCTATGCATATATTTTTGAAATGGATGCAGATTTTTCTCACAATCCAAAAGATTTAATTAGGTTGTACAATGCCTGCAAAAATGAAGGTGGAGATGTTGCTGTTGGTAGTAGATATGTACAAGGAGGTTCAATAGAAAATTGGCCAATTGATAGACATATATACTCTCGTGGGGGAGCCATTTATACAAAACTTATTACATGGATGCCTGTAAACGATCCTACAGCTGGTTTTGTTTGCTACAGCAGCAAAGTGTTAGAGAGCATTAATTTAGATGCCATTCGTTTTGCAGGTTATGCTTTTCAAATTGAAATGAAATTTGCAGCTTGGAAATTAGGTTTCACAATTAAAGAAGTGCCCATTATTTTTATTGATCGACAAGCTGGTGCAAGTAAAATGAGTAAAGGCATTATTAAAGAAGGTGTATTGGGCGTAATCAAAATTCAATGGCAAAGTTTCTTCAAGAATATTTATAAAAAATAAATTTCAACCACTCAATTACTCATTAAGTTTTACCCTAATGAAAGCAGCACTCATTAAACTTCATATTGCTGTTTTTTTATGGGGATTTACAGGTGTGTTGGGTAAAGCCATACAATTAAATGAAGGTTTATTGGTATGGTATAGATTGCTTATTACAGTTGTTTCACTGTTTGTAGTAATGAAATGGAAAAAAGAAATAGTGGCTATTTCTTTTAAGCAAATTCTTGCACTCGTTTCTATTGGAAGTATTGTAGCATTGCATTGGGTGCTTTTTTATGGAAGCATTAAGTATGCGAATGTATCAATTGCATTGATCTGTTTATCCTCTGCAGGTGTTATGACAGCTATATTAGAACCTCTACTACTGGGTAGGAAATTGGTTTTATATGAAGTGCTGCTTGGCCTAATTGCAATTGTTGGCATCTATCTTATTTTTCACTTTGATACAAAGTTTAGGATTGGAATTATATTGGGCGTTTTTTCTGCTTTTGCAAGTGTTGTTTTTTCTATATTAAACAAAAAAGCTGTTACCAATATTGAACCTAAAACTATTATGTTGTACGAGCTTGGTGGAGGTTTTTTAGTGCTTACGTTAATGATGCCATTGTACTTGTATTTTTTCCCTACCAATTATTTAATTCCAACTTTACACGACTGGTTTTGGTTGTTTATATTAAGTTGGATTTGTACTATTTTGGCTATGGATTTTTCATTGCAAGCATTAAAAAAAATATCTGCATTTACGCAAAATCTAACCCTTAATTTAGAACCTGTGTATGGTATAATTTTGGCATTTTTTGTATACCACGAAAACAAAGATTTAAGCAGTACTTTTTATGTAGGCTTTGCCCTTATTTTTATTGCAGTAATAATACAAATGCTTCGAGTAATTAAACTAAAGAAACATTAATTACTTGAACAATTCTTGCTTAATTGTTCATTCACCAATTCTTGTATTTGTACATTTGGAACAATGAAATTTTATTTACTCATATTCACTTTAATTGCAAACAATATTATAGTTGCACAAACTAACAACGATACAGCATTTAATAAATCATTAGATAGTGTTGTTGTACAAGCCATGTATAGTAATGTACAATGGAAAGAAGTGCCAGCTGCAATTGCAATTCTAAAACAAAATAATCTTACTCAATTATCTAACCATTCTTTTTTGCCTGCACTAAATGCTATTAGTGGTGTAAGACTAGAAGAAAGAAGCCCAGGGAGTTATAGATTAAGCATTCGAGGTAGCTTACTACGAAGTCCATTTGGTGTAAGAAATATAAAAGTATATTGGAACAATTTACCATTGAGTGATGCAACAGGTAATACTTATTTTAATTTGCTTGAACTACAACAAATAC
>JAGOUF010000377.1 GCA_018061385.1 Chitinophagaceae bacterium
GTTTATCCAACAATTTTCGATAAAATACAAACAGTACAAACATTGGGCAATGATGCTGCTAGCCCAATTGCAACATTCAGTCAGCAAAAAAATATTTTGTACAAAGGCAAAGCAACAGTTAACAATGGATTGTTTAGTTTTTCATTTATTGTTCCAAAAGATATTAACTATCAAATAGGAAATGGAAAAATTAGTTTGTATGCCAATAATGCGAGTATAGATGCCAATGGAACTGCAACTAATTTTTTTATTGGTGGAACAAGCAATACAGCCAATGCAGATGTTGTTGGTCCAACAATTAAAGCATATTTAAACGATGAAAAATTTGTAAATGGAGGATTGGTAAATGAAAATCCAATATTGCTTCTTCAATTGTTCGACTCATCAGGGATTAATACTGTTGGTACAGGAATTGGGCACGACATTACTGTAACCATAGATGGAGATGATAAAAATAGTTTTGTTCTCAATAACTTTTATGAAGCCAATACCGATAGTTATCAAAGTGGAAACATTAGGTATCAATTACCTAACTTAACCAATGGATTACATTATTTAAAAGTAAAAGCTTGGGATGTAGCCAATAATTCAAGTGAAATCATCGTTGAATTTATGGTGCAACAAAAAGAAGCACTACAAATTAGTCATGTATTAAATTATCCAAACCCGTTTACCAGTAAAACAAACTTTTGGTTTGAGCACAATCAACCCAATAGCAATTTAAAAGTGCTGATCAATATTTTTAACATTACTGGTAAATTGGTACATCAAATTCAACGAAATATGAGTACAATCGGTAATCTTGTAAATGATATTGAATGGGATGGAAAAGATAGAAACAGCGAAAAGTTGGCTCGTGGTGTCTATATTTATCGTATTATTGTTGTAAATTCTGCTGGGTTAAAAGCAGAAGCAACACAAAAACTATATTTGCTTTAACAAAAACTATCGAATGGTCTGATTTTTTACTCCAAATTTCAATTCTCCAATGCTCAAGATTTGGCTGATTGAAATATTCTATTATTTTTACAATTCTTAATTTTTTAAATCATTGACCTCGATGAGAAAATCAACATTGAAAGCTGCGGTAGCATTAGTTTTTTCTGGCTCAATACTTTCAACAACAAATATTTATGCTCAATCAGCTGAAACAATAAATGTGGTTACTTCAGCAGTACCATTTTTAAGAATTTCTCCCGATGCAAGAGCAGGTGGAATGGGCGATGTAGGAATTGCAACTTCACCAGATGCCAACTCATCTTTTTGGAATTTATCTAAAATACCTTTTGCAACACAAAAAACTGCAATTGGCTTAACCTATACACCTTGGTTAAAAGATTTGGGATTAACCGATGTGTATTTAGCCAGTTTATCTGCTTATAGAAAGTTAGATGAAGAGCAAGCAATTGCAGCATCAATTCGTTACTTCAGTTTAGGTAATATTCAATTTACCGACTTTGCTGGTAATCCATTAAATGAAGGTAGACCAAGAGAGTTTTCAGTAGATTTTGGTTACACTCGTAAGTTAAATACCAAACTAGCATTGGGTGTTGCATTGCGTTATATCAATTCAAGTTTAGCAAATGGTTCTCCAGGTGGAACATCTTATAAAGCAGGTAATGCAATTGCTGGAGATATTTCTTTGTTCCACAATGGAATAAACGAAGAATCTGGGAATGGATGGAATTGGGGAGTTGTGTTATCTAATTTAGGTTCTAAAATTAGCTATACCAACGATGCAGCCAACAAAGATTATATTCCTGCTAACTTAGGCATTGGTGTTGCATATACAAAAGTTTTTGACGAAACCAGTAAAATTACTTTCGGGTTAGATATTAATAAATTAATGGTTCCAACACCACCAACTCCAATAGATAATTCAGATCCAGATGCTGATGCTAAAAATGAAGCATTATTAGCTGAATATAGAAATCAGGGTGTATTGTCAAGTTGGTTTAAATCTTTTGGCGATGCAGGAAGTTTTGGTAACGAATTAAAAGAGTTTCAATTTTCAGTTGGTGCAGAATATATGTACAACGATCAATTTGCATTAAGAGCAGGATATTTTTATGAAGATAAAACAAAGGGCAACCGTAAATATTTTACAGTAGGAGCAGGTTTAAAATACAATGTAATTGGATTGAATTTTTCTTACTTAGTACCATCAGGTAATGGTGTTACAAGAAATCCATTGTCAAACACACTTCGTTTTGGTTTGACTTTTGATATTGACAAAAAGTAATTCCTAGTAAAATATATAAAAAATATTTCATAAAAACGAAGGTTATTTAAAGCCTTCGTTTTTATTTTAAAAATTCCAATAAAAGGGTTTAAATGAACATACGAATTGGTTATGGTATAGATTTTCATCAGTTGGTAGAAGGTAGAGATTTGTGGATTGGTGGAATTAAAATCCCTCACTATAAAGGCTCTTTAGGGCATAGCGATGCCGATGTTTTGTTACATGCAATTTGCGATGCACTACTTGGTGCAGCTTGCTTAGGCGATATTGGCGTTCATTTTCCAAATAATTCTAACGAATTTAAAGATATTGATAGTAAAATATTACTTCAAAGAAGCTTTGAGTTAATACAAAAAGAAGGATACAGAGTAGGCAATTTAGATTGCAGCTTATGCCTAGAAATGCCTAAGATAAAACCTTATATAGAGCAAATGCAAACTGTAATTGCATCAATACTTCACATTACAGTTAAAGATATTTCAATTAAAGCCACAACTACAGAAACTATGGGTTTTGCAGGCAGAGAAGAAGGGTTGTTTGCACATGCTAGTACATTATTAATACCTATAAATTAAATAAAAATTTCAATGAACATTTTAGAAAGTAAAATTGCCATTATTGGTTTAGGATATGTAGGATTACCATTAGCTATTGAGTTTGGAAAAAAGTATGCAGTAGTAGGCTTCGACATTAATCAAAGTAGAATTAATGAATTAAGTGAAGGAAAAGACAGAACCAATGAAGCCGATTTAATGGGTTTGCAAAAAGCCACAAGTTTATTTGCAGAAACAGGAAAAAAAGGCTTGTGCTTTTCTTCAAATACTGCTGATTTAGTTTCATGTAATATTTTTATAGTAACAGTTCCAACGCCCATTAATAATTTTAAAGCTCCAGATTTAACGCCACTTATTGGTGCATCAACCATGATTGGCAAAGCGTTAAAAAAAGGCGATTTGGTTATTTACGAATCAACTGTTTATCCTGGCTGTACAGAAGAAGATTGTGTACCAGTTTTAGAGAAACATTCTGGCTTAAAGTTCAATGAAGATTTTTATTGTGGATATTCACCAGAAAGAATTAATCCAGGAGATAAAGTAAATACACTTACTT
>JAGOUF010000378.1 GCA_018061385.1 Chitinophagaceae bacterium
TTTTATTTACTTGAATAGTTTGTTTAGAGGGGTATCTAGGTTTGTTGAATTTTAATTTTAAATGACTGTCTTTAAAAAAAGTAATCCATTGTTGTAATGTAGCAAAACAAATACTATCTGAAGTAGCTTTTGCAGATAATTCATAATACTTTTTTGTCCAATTTTTATATGTATTTAAATTGCTAGAATTCACTTTATCAAACCAACCTGCATAATTATTTTCTACTATTTTTTGTGTTTCAATCAATAGGCTATCGCATTTACATGCTTGACCGAATACACTATTACACCAAAATACAATACCGAGAACTAAAGTAATTTTTGTCATATTATTTCCCTAGATTTTTTATCTTTTAATTTGTTACTAAAGATTGGGTTCATTTGCTTTTAAAACTCGTAATAAATTTCCACCAAGAATTTTATAAATGTCCTTTTTTGAATAGCCTTTTTCTAGCAATGCTTTTGTAATGAAAGGGTAGGTAGTAACATCATCTAACTGTTGAGGCGTAATAATAATTCCATCAAAATCCGATCCAATGCCTACATAATCAACACCTACCAATTTAATAACGTATTCTATATGTTCAATTAACAAAGCAAATGCAGGCCTTAATTTATTGGATGCTTCTTGGTATTTTTTGTGAATCATTTCTTCGGCAATGTATTCACTATTTGTAGCAAGCGTTAATGAGTCAAATTCTGTTTTATGGCTATTCATAAAAGCATCTTCTTGTTTTTTTTCTGTTGAATCTATAAAACCTCCATTAAAATTTATTTGTATTACACCGTTGTTTTTTGCAATGGCTTTTATTTGATCGTCTTTTAAATTTCTTGGAACAGGACAAAGTGTATAAACAGAACTATGCGATGCAATAATGGGTTTTGTAGTAGTTGCTATCACATCCCAAAAAGTGGTTTCGCCAACATGAGAAATATCTACCAGCATACCAATTTTGTTCATAAAATGTACAACCTCCTTCCCAAAACTTGATAAACCTTTTCCTTTAAATGCAGGGTTTGAATTTTCGTCGTAAGCACTGGTTGCCCAACTGGTTGAATTGTTCCATGTAAGGGTAATGTAACGTGTACCACGATTGTACAATGTTTGTAATTTTTCGAGACTATTTTCAATTTGATGACCACCTTCTAACCCAACCAATGCAGCAATTTTATGTTGTTTTATAACTTGTAAAATATCTTTTACATTAGCAACTTTTACAATTTTATCTGGATTTCTTTGAATAACTGCATCTAAACTATCTATTTGAAGATTGGCAAATGCAAATGGATTTTGTTGCTTTCCATCGCTCCAAACTGAGAAAAACTGAAGATCCAAACCTCCTTTTTTGTAGCGTGTTAAATCGCTATGCGTTTTGTCTTTTAAATCTGCATCTAATACAAAACCATACTGCATGGTTTTGGTTAAAAAATCGTTGTGGGTATCTACAAGAATTGCTTTGTTGTGAATTTTTTGATAAGATTGAGCTTTAGTAATTGTAACGAATAAACTAAAAACAAAAATGAATTTTATTTTCATTGTACATTTTTTCTCAAGATAGTATATAAAATTTAACTACTTGAAAAATACAGATGAATGACCAAAATATTTATGGAGCGGAGTAAAAAATTGCAAGAAAAGCGGTGAAATATTTTAGCTATAAGTAGAAATAAAAAACCAGCTTTGGCTCATGTATAAATGAACCAAAGCTGGTTGTATCAAATGTTGTTCACTATTTTTCTTTAGTGTCATCAGTACCTTCAACCCTAGGTTTTTGAATATTTATTTTGGGCTGCTGTGGTGGCCTATTTTGTTGTTGTGGACGTTGTTGCCTTTGTGGCGGTCTTTGTTGGTTCTTGTTTTGTTGAGGAGCAGATGGTTTATTTTCTGGTCGTCTAGTATCGTTGTTAGATGGGGGACGTTGATTTCTGTTATCATTATTTCCTCTTCTATCATTATTTCTTTGGTCTCTTTGTTGATCTCTTCTTCTTCTATCATTCTTATCTAAGCTTCTCAAGCTAATTTCACCAACGGAATCTACAAACGTAGGTTCAATTTCTTTTGGCTTACCCGTTGTAACATCTACAGGTTCTAATTCTTCTGGCCTTATGCCTTTTGCATTTAACTCTTTTATTTCTTTAACACGTTGTATGGTTAAAGGATAATGTTTGCTACCTCCTTGTATAATGTACCACATGAGGTTTTTAAAAATATCTTTCTTAATTAAGAAAGCAGTTCCTTTTGCTGTTTCAAAACTTTCGGCATTATCCGGAAAATGTTGTAAAGCATCTAAATATGTATCTAGTTCAAAGTTTAAGCAACATTTTAATCTACCACATTGGCCACTAAGCTTGGTTTGGTTAATGCTTAGGTTTTGATAACGAGCAGCAGTGGTGTTAACACTTTTAAAATCGTGTAACCAAGTGCTACAACATAATTCTCTACCACAACTGCCAATACCACCAACCTTTGCAGCTTCTTGGCGAATACCAATTTGCCTCATTTCAACTTTTAGTTTAAACTCGCTAGCAAATTGTTTAATGAGTTCTCTAAAATCAACTCTATCATCGGCAGTATAAAAGAAAGTTGCTTTTTTGCCATCTGCTTGTATTTCAACTTCACTCAACTTCATTTGTAAGTTGTATTGAATGGCCAATTCTCTGCTTCGGGCTTGTGCTGCACGTTCTCTCTCTTTACTAATTCTAAAAGTATCAATATCTCTATCGCTACTAGGGCGAAGAATTTTTTTAATTTCGTCGCTGTTTTCTTTTACGCCTCTTTTATTCATTTGTATTCGTACCAACTCACCACTTAGGCTTACTTCTCCAACATCAAAACCATTTACTCCTTCTACGGTTACGAATTCTCCTTTTTCAAAGTAATGGCCAGTTAAGTTTCTAAAAAATTCTTTTCGGCTACCTTGTTTAAAACTAACTTCAACAACATTGCATAAATTGTCCATATCGGTTAATGGCAAATTAGCCAACCAATCGTGCACATTTAAACGATTACAGCCACCTGTGCTGCAACCTCCATTGCTTTTACAGCCATTGGGTTTACCCGTTCCACATGATCCACAGCCCATATTCTTTAATTAATAAGGTTAAAATTTTAATGAAAAGTAATGAAGAATAATAGGCGTTATACTGTAATACTTTAAATGTTACGTTACTTATTTCAACGCAAGCATATAGACAATGTTGTTTATGTAACAACAATTTTATATAAACAGTCAACCGTATTTTACAATTGACACAATGCTGATAAACGATTTACAGTTGAAGAGTGCGACGCCACTGCTGCTACACTCTTGTTCTTTAGCCCACTACACAA
>JAGOUF010000379.1 GCA_018061385.1 Chitinophagaceae bacterium
AAATTTCAAATTTCAAATTTATAACAATGGCAAAGATTAAAATTACACAAGTTAAAAGTGGTATCGATAGAAGTGAGCGTCAAAAACAAACACTTATTGCTTTAGGCTTGAGAAAAATAAATGCTTCAAGAGAAGTTGAAGCCACTCCTCAAATCTTAGGAATGGTGAATAAAGTAAACCATTTAATTAAGGTGGAAGAAGTAGCATAATTCTGTACACAATATTTAATTCCAAATACCATATACTTATGTGGAATTTGGAATTTGTGTTTTAATATTTTTATTAATTGCGAGGGGTGATTCCCCGAAAGTTCAACATCAAAAAAGTATCATGAAACTACACAACTTAAAGCCTGCAGAAGGCAGTACTCACAAAGAAAAAAGAATTGGCCGTGGTGAAGCATCTGGTAAAGGTGGTACATCAACTCAAGGTAACAAAGGTGGTCAAAGCCGTGCTGGTTACTCTCGTAAGAACGCTTTTGAAGGTGGTCAAATGCCCATTCAACGTAGAGTTCCTAAACGTGGATTTAAAAACATTAACAGAGTAGAATACAAAGTATTTAATTTAGGACAAATAGAGCAGTTACAAGAGAAATATGCTTTATCTGAGTTTTCTTTAGAAAACTTATACATCAATGGTTTAATTAATCGTACAGCTAAAGTAAAAATTTTAGCAACGGGCGAAATAAAAACTAAATTGGCCTTTAAAGTGCATGCAATTAGCGAAAAAGCTAAGGCAGCAATTGAAGCAGCCGGCGGTACTGTTGAAATTTTAAATTAAATTCAGCTATATTGCACGACGCATCAACGATGCGTCTTTTTTGGTTAAAGGCATTAACTCTTTCAATCGATTTAACAAGTGAAAAAATTAGTACAAACTTTAAAGAATATATGGAACATTGAGGAGCTGAGAAGCAAAATCATTGTTACCTTATTATTGATATTGACCTATAGATTTGGAACGCATGTCGTTTTACCAGGTATAGATCCTTTAGCTTTAGATGCTATTAAAGCCAACAATAAATCTGAAGGTTTATTGGGTTTATTTGATGCATTTGCTGGTGGAGCATTCTCACAAGCTTCTATTTTGGCATTGGGCATTATGCCTTATATCTCAGCTTCTATCTTCATGCAATTGATGACCATTTTGGTTCCTCAATTACAAAAAGTACAAAAAGAAGGCGATAGCGGTAGAAAGAAAATTAATCAATGGACACGTTATTTAACAGTTATTGTTACTGCTTTCCAAGCAAGTGCTTATATAGCTTATTTAAATAGTCCTGAATATGCACCAGCTCTAATTGCTGCATTTAAACCTTTCTTTGCTTTTTCTACAATCATCATATTAACTGCAGGAACTTTATTTGTAACTTGGTTAGGTGAAAGAATTCAAGACAAAGGCTTAGGCAATGGTACTTCTATCATTATCATGGTGGGTATTTTGGCTCGTTTACCAGAAAGTATTGTTCAAGAGTGGACTACCAAAGGCGAAAAAGGTGGCGGTGGTTTATTAATTTTCTTAATTGAAATTGCCATTTTAATTGCCATTATCATGGGCTTAATTATATTGGTTCAAGGCGTAAGAAAAATACCTGTAAACTATGCTAAGCAAATTATTGGTAACAAACAGTTTGGTGGGGCACGTCAGTTTTTGCCTGTTAAGGTAAATAGTGCGGGTGTTATGCCAATCATTTTTGCTCAAGCAATTATGTTCTTACCAACATTGGTTTCATTTACCAATTTAGAAAGTGCAAAAGGTATTGTTGCAATATTTAATGATCATAGCAATCCTTGGTACATGTTGGTATACGGTATTATGGTTATTGGCTTTACATTCTTATACACAGCACTAATTTTTAATCCTAAGCAAATAGCGGAAGATTTAAAACGTAACAATGGTTTTATTCCTGGTGTTAAACCTGGTCAACCTACTGCTGATTATATTGGGTCTATTATGGATAAAATTACTTTACCGGGAGCTATATTCTTAGCTGCAGTAGGTATTATGCCAGGATTTGCTCAAAAATTAGGTGTTACACAATCTTTTAGTACTTTCTACGGAGGAACAAGTTTACTAATTATGGTGGGTGTTGTGTTAGATACTTTGCAACAAATAGAAACTTATTTATTAATGCGTCAGTATGATGGTTTAATGAATAGTGGAAGAATGCAAGGGCGTCAAGCAGCAAGTATGCCATCTAGCGTTATATAATTTTAGATTAAATATTTTAAGCCTGCTAGATGTATAATCTAGCAGGTTTTTTTATTTTTCTTTTTTGCCACAACCCAAACAGTTGAATGTACATTTGCAACTGATTATTAAAAATGAGTATTAGACCCAACGGTATGATGATATACAAAACAGAAGCAGAAATTGCTTTAATGAAACAAGCTGCAACACTGGTAAGTAAAACACTTACAGAAGTTGCAAAAATGTTACAACCCGGAGTTACAACCATGCAAATTGATAGTATGTGTGAACGATTTGTAAGAGAACACAATGCAGTGCCTTCGTTTAAAAATTACAAAGGCTACCCGTTTAGTATTTGTGCAAGCGTTAATGAAGTTGTAGTACATGGCTTCCCCAACAATGAACCTTTAAAAAATGGAGATGTCGTTTCAATAGATATGGGTGTTATTTTAAATGGATGGCACGGCGATCATGCGTATACTTTTATCATTGGCGATGTAAGCAAAGAAATATTAGACTTAGTAAGAATTACTAAAGAAAGCTTATACAAAGGCATTGAAAAAGCCATTGTAAACAACCGTATTGGTGATATTGCTTTTGCCATTCAAGAACATACAGAACGCAAACATGGTTATGGTGTTGTAAGAGAATTGGTTGGTCATGGTTTAGGAAGAAGTTTACATGAAGATCCTCAAGTACCCAATTACGGCAAAAGAGGAAGTGGACCAAAATTGAAAGAAAATTTAGTGTTGGCTATAGAACCCATGATTAATTTAGGCGTTAAAGAAGTATATACAGACGATGATGGTTGGACTGTTAAAACAATGGACGGAAAACCATCTGTACATTTTGAACATGATGTATGTGTTAAAAGAAATAAAGCGTTGATACTTTCAGACTACAGCATCATAGAAGCTGCAGAAATTGCCAATATACACTTGAATACAAGCTATTACAATCAGTAATAAATTTTTTTTGTTTAACGGCATCAATGTAAATTCATTGATGCCGTTATTATTTAATACGTAGTTGCTTAACTTTAAAAAAAATAGAAAATGGAAAATCAAAACAATGAAGAATTTCCTGAAAAATTTAGTGACGACGAAGAGGAACAATTGAGAATTGAAAATGAAATTTT
>JAGOUF010000380.1 GCA_018061385.1 Chitinophagaceae bacterium
GTAAAAGCCAACATGCCAATTACATTGAAAATTCCTATAAATAAACTTTGAATCCAGAATATAATGTAAATGGTGAAAATGGTATTTGGATTGTTTATATAATAATACACTGCATATCCATTAAACAATAGGAGAAGCCAAAGTCCCCAATCTGAAAAAATAGATTTTTGTTGCATACTGTTTTAATAATTAATCTAAAAGTATCTAAAAAAACAAAACCGTTCTGAATATTTTCAGAACGGTTTTGTTTTGCAGTTGTATATTTTATAAACCTAAGAAAGTAGATTTCGATAAGCTTTTTTTGCCTTCTCCAATTTTAAATCCATTGTTATAAATTTCAACTCTGTATTCGCCAGTCTCAAATTTATTACCAGGATTCCATTGTAAACTAACGGCTTGCTTTTTACCTTGTTCGTAATTGATATCTACTTTGTTTGTGTACTGAACAGTTTTTCCATTTCTATCAGTAAAAGAACCTGCAGATACAGAAATTGAACCATCGGGGTGATAAATACAAACCATTAAAGCTTTGTTGCCACTAGGTGCAACACGATTTTCATCAATATCAAAACTTACTTTAAAATAGTCAACTTTTTTTGCTTTAGAAGTTTCTTTTTCTTTGCTTCCTCTTAAATCTATAGCAACAATATTAATATTAGAAGCATGAAGAGTAGAAGCCAAATCTTCAACTTTAGCTTTTTCAGCTTTTGTTTTTGTTAAATCGGTTTCTAAAGTTCCTTTTTCTTCAGTTAGTTGTTTTTTCTCAGTATTTAATTGATCGTTGCTTGCAGTAAGTTGTTTGTTTTCTGCTTGTAATCTTTCAATTTCTGCATAGAGTGCTTCAATTTTACTTTGCAGTTCAGCAATTTGCTTTTGGGCTTCAGCCAATTCTGCTGCAGAAATATTTTTCTTTTTTAATGTGCTAGCAATAGAATTTCTAAGCTTTTGAATTTCACTATTTTTTTCGGCTAAAGCACCTTGTAATTGCTGGTTGTTGATTGTAATTGAATCAGCTTTTCCACTCAATAAATCAAATTGATTTTGTAGCATCGATCTATCAATAGAATCTCTAGTAATTCTATCTACATATTGAATTTTTTCTTCTTTTACTTTACTTTTATCGTAAATAATATACCCCCAAGTACCAATTAAAGCAGCAATTAATACTGCAAAAATTAAAGTATTTTTATTGTTTTTTTTAGGTTCGCTGTTGGGTGTTGGTTGATTTTCGTTGGAAGAATTTGCCGATGGATACTGTGTGTAACTCATAACATTTTTTTAATTTAGATTAAAAGTAAGTGTAGATTCAATATAAACAACTGTTGTAAAAATGTAAAATTTTTTCAAATGGTTATGCACATTTTGATTTATGAGGTTTGGTTGTAGTATATAATAATAAACCACATTATAATAATTGTTACTATTAAAAATAAAATGAGTAATTTTTTTAAGCTACTTTTATGTTTAACTGGCAATACTTGATTCTTCATCACTATACTATTAAATAATACAATATGCTTAAGGATTTATTATTGATGGATATTGAAACTGTTCCAATGGTTGAAAACTATTCAGATTTATCAACTGAATGGCAAGTTCTTTGGTGGGATAAAGTTTCTAAAACCGTGCCAGAAAATACAACTCCAGCACAAAGCTGGAAAATGAAAGCTGGTATTTTAGCAGAGTTTGGAAAAATTATTTGCATTAGCACTGCTTACTTTTTTGAAGATGAAGATCGCAATCCGAGCATTAAAGTAAAAAGTATTTACAATGATGATGAACGAAAGTTGTTGCTTGATTTTATAGAGTTGTGTGCTAAAATGTACAAACACAATAAAAGTTTTCAATTTGGAGGACACAATATTAAGGAGTTTGATTTGCCTTATATATGTAGAAGAATAATGATCAATAGGCTACCAATGCCTGAATATTTATGGTTACATGATCGAAAACCTTGGGAGGTTAAAATGTTTGATACATTAAGCTGGTGGAAGTTTGGCGATAATAAAAACTATATTTCTCTACATCTTTTAGCCAATGTTTTACAAATACCAACTAGTAAAGTAGATATTGATGGAAGTAAAGTACAAGAAGTGTATTATGTAGAAAATAATTTAAAACGTATAGTTGATTATTGCCAAAGAGATGTTGTGGTTTGTGCAAACATTGTTTTACGATACAAAGATTTGCCTTTGCTTACCAACGATAGAGTAATTATAGTAGAGTAAGTATAAATACAATACACATAGAGTTTTCAACATTTAATTTACTTTACAGTTTACAGTGTAGTTGCAACTTATTTTTGTTGCATGTCGGCAGAAAAAATTATTGCAGATTGGAAAAAAGGAAATTTCAAATCCCTCTATTGGTTAGAGGGAGAGGAGCCTTATTTTATTGATAAAATTGTGGAGTATGCCGAACATAAAATTTTATCTGAAAGTGAAGCAAGTTTTAACTTAACTGTTTTTTATGGGAAAGATGCAAATTGGGCAGATGTTATAAATGCTTGTAGAAGATATCCCATGTTTGCAGAAAGGCAAGTTGTGTTGCTAAAAGAAGCACAACAAATGAAAGATTTAGACAAGTTAGAAGGTTATGTAGACAATCCACTTGCGTCAACTGTGTTTGTAGTTAGTTATAAAGATAAAAAAGTTGATGCTAGAACCAAGTTTGCTAAATTATTAAAAACGAAAGGTGAACTTTTTACTACTAAAAAATTATACGAAACCGAATTGCCTAATTGGACCAATACAATGGTTGCAAATCATGGTTTAAGCATTAATCAAAAAGCCCTCAACCTTTTGGTAGATCATGTAGGGAACGATTTAAGTAGATTAGAAAACGAAATTGAAAAACTGGCTGTAAACCTTGGAGCGAGAAAATCTATTACTGAAGATGATATAGAAAATTATATTGGCATTAGTAAAGAGTTTAATGTTTTTGAATTACAAGCTGCATTTGGTAAAAAAGATTTTGCCAAAGCCATTAGAATTGTAAATTATTTTGAAAAGAATCCGAAGGCAGGTCCAATTCAATTAATTCTACCTTCTTTATATAGTTTCTTTAGTAAAGTGTACACAATTTTTGGCGTTGCCTCAACCGATGATAAATCAGTTGCAGCACAAGTAGGCATTTCTCCTTTTTTTGTGAAAGATTATATTCAAGCAAGCCGCAATTATACATTTCAAGGTGTAGAAAAAATTCTGTTACTACTACATCATTACAATTTACGAAGTTTGGGAGTACAAGATGGTGGTACTAGCGATGCAGGTTTAATGAAAGAATTAACTGTAAAAATTATGAGCAACGAATAAAGAT
>JAGOUF010000381.1 GCA_018061385.1 Chitinophagaceae bacterium
CGTTATCACAATCTGCCAATGGATCGTATCCACCACTTTCATTCATATCGGTAATTCCATCATTATCATCATCAATATCAATAACATCAGGAATATCATCTCCGTCAGTATCTTTTGCAATAGCAAAATCCAACGTTAAATTACCATTTGTTCCATCACCATCTATTCCTGACGCAGGCTCTCCGCCAACACTTAAAGTAATAAAGTTGCTTCTTATAATTCCGCTATAGTTGAATACACCATTGTTATCGTTATCTGTATTGTTATTTGGTGTATTGCCAGATACTGGTGTAAGAGACTTTGTATAACCAGTTGGTTTAGCAATACCTACAATATAATTTCCTGGAACCAAATTACTGAAGCTATATAAACCGCCACCAGCTGTTGTAGTTGTTGCAATTGCTGCACCATCTGGAACATTGTCTCCATTTGCATCTTGATATAAATAAACAGTAACGCCATTTACTCCAGACTCAAATGTATTTTTTACACCATTCCCGTTTGTATCATTCCAAACTAAATTACCTAAGTTTAATGTGCCTTTTAAACCAAAGTCTACATTGTTGTTGGTTGCAGTTAAGTTGATGCTATTAGATCTTAACTCTGTAGTATTATAAATTGCAACACCATTGTTATCGTTGGTTGTTGAGTTATTTGGATCGGCACTTGTACCTGTTGTAGTTGCTGCATCATAACCTGTAGGTTCAACTACTGATACAATATAACGATTGCTACTTAAACCAGTAAACGAATATGCTCCACTTGCATCTGTTGTAGTTGTAGCAATTGGACTTCCGTCAGGAATGTTGTCATTATTTAAATCGTAATATAAGTTAACAGTTACATTTCCTATACCCGGCTCTCCAGCATTTTGAATACCATTGTTATTTACGTCAAACCAAACATAATCGCCTAAAGTATAAGTAGAACCACAACTTGATGGAGATGAAACTGTAATATCGTCTATAAACACATAGAAGTCATAAGCACTATTAGTTGGCTTGTTCGATTTAATACGGTAACGGAAATTGCTATTTTGATACATTACAGGTACAGGAATACTTAATGTAACAACTGTATTTTCGCCATACAAACTCTTAATTTGTGCTGGTGTAATTGTGTTCATTACATTCCATGTACTACCATTATCATTTGAAAATTCCCAACTTAATGTAGTTGTATTATCAGCACTATTTACTGTGTATGTCCATAATTTATACTCCAATTTAAGTTCAGATGGACAACAAATAGTTGACAAATTAATTTTGGGAGAAACTACAGATGTAGTTCCAGCAACCGTTGTAGTAGCCCAATTAACCACTTTTATTGCATAGCTAGTACTTGGAGAGTAGTAAGGAGTTGTAACTACAATTGTTGCAGCAGAACTTGAATTTACTGTAAATGTTCCTGTACTTCCTGTAAATGTTCCATTAGTAATTGGTTTACTAAAACCAGTATTGTATTGATTGGGGAATGTTTCTGTATGCTTAATACAAACACTGCTGTAAGTAAAGTTAATAGTTGTATCGTGGCATATAGTACCAGTTGCACCTGAGTTTGAATATATCTTAATATTTACACTATAATTACCTTCAGAACCGTTCCATCCACTACCACCAGTTCCTGGTGAATTGTATGGAGCTGCATTTTCAATATTTGAACTTGGTGTAGGACCAGAAATTGTAAATAAAACACTTCCAACCGAACCAGTAAATCCAATTTCCATGTTATACAAACTATTTAGCTGTGCAGGCGAAAACAAAGATCCTTCTGTAATTTCAATATCACTTCCACCATCTAACTTATTAAAGTATAAACTGGTTACTCTACCAGTACAAGCTGTAGAATAAAAACCTGCATCAATAGTTGTATTATTTTGACCTGCTGTTAGCGTTACACTTGCGTCACCATTAACTGGGTTGCTATCCTTAGTAGTATCGCTACCTTGAGTTGAAGCAGAAGCTGCATAACCACTAGGTGTAGTAAAAGAGATTGTATAATTGCCAGGAGCCAAATTGGTAAAACTGTATGCTCCGCTTGCATTTGTAGTTGTAGAAGCTGTATTTCCTCCAGGATAAGTAATAGTTACTGTAACACCTTGAATACCTGTTTCTCCACTATTTTGAATTCCATTTTGGTTTACATCGTTCCAAACAAAATCTCCAATACTGCCTGTACCTGTTAAGCCCAAGTCAATATTATTATTGTTTGCAGTTAGGTTAATATTATTTGTTCTAATTTCAGAAGTATTGTAAACTGCAACACCATTGTTATCGTTGGTTGTACTATTGTTAGGGTTAGAACTTGTACCAGTTGTTGTGCCTATTGAATATCCACTTGGAACAACTATTGCAACTACATATTTACCAACAGGTAAATTGTTAAAACTATAAGCACCAGAAGCATTTGTAGTAGTTGTTGCAATTGCAGCTCCATCAGGAATATTATCTGCATTTGCATCGGCATATAGTTTTACAGTAACGCCATTAACACCTGGCTCTCCAGCATCTTGAATACCATTGTTGTTAACATCGTACCATACAAAATCGCCCAAACTGTAAGTTACCGTGCAAATTGGCAAACAAACATTGTATGGGTTGTAATGTATTTCTCCAGCATTAAGTGTAAATAAATTGGCTAAAATTTGCCCCTCTACATTGTTACTATTGTTCCAAATAAATTTACCATTTGGAATTAACACACTGCCGTACAAAGTATTACCACCGTTCATTTGTATAGTACCAGTAACTGCACTAAAATTGTATAAAATATATGGTGCATCGTTGTTAGATATACCAACAGCTTGAAAATTATTAAATGTATAACCAGCTGTACCACTTATGTTAAAAATAACTGGTCTTGTAGCAGTTGGTTTGTTGTTAAAAGTAATTTGGCTTAACGTTGAAAAATAGCTTCCAGTAATATTGATTACATTAATTTTATTATCAACCAAAGTAATACTTGGAGAAGTTCCACTTATTGAAATAATATTTAAAGAAGCATTACAAGGAGAAGCAGCACTGTAAGAAGCAATTAAATTAGCGTTTGCAACAACATCCGTAAAAGTAGAAGCAAAGTTTAAACCACTACTACTAGTAGCAGATGCTACAGTTTGTTGTTGTTGCACTTGTAAAGCAGGTTGACTGTTGTAACCATTCCAACCAGATTGTGCATTAGACGTTGCTCTTAAATTTACATTCGCATTGTTAGGATCTTTTGCCCAAAGTGTTGTGCCAGTAGTACTAGCAAGGTTTAAAAAACCAATGTTTATATAACTTACTCCACCAGATGTATAATACATTCTTCCACCAACAACT
>JAGOUF010000382.1 GCA_018061385.1 Chitinophagaceae bacterium
TATCAATGGCAGTATTCTACAACTGGCAATGCACCTTGGAGTAATTTTGGTACATCTTCTATTGATGCAGGATATTCTAATGCAACACAAACTGCTTCACAATATTACCGTTGTGCTGTTACTTGTAGTGGGCAAACCAGTTATTCAGATTCTTTACAAATTATATCTCCAGGTTTGTTATCTGGTACATACACAATTAATAATGCTTTGCCAACTGGTGGAGGAAATTTTCAATCACTTACGCTTGCTCTTGATTATATTAAATGTGGTATAAATGGACCAGTAACGTTTAATGTAGAACCAGGCAGTGGACCATATAATGAGCAACTTACAATTAACCCAATATTTGGTGCAAGTGCAAATAATACCATCACTATAAATGGTAATGGTGCTTCTCTTGTATATAGCACAGGAGTAACTAATGCAAGAACTGGCATTATTTTAAATGGAGCAGATCATATTGTTATTGATAGTTTAGTGGTTGACGTAAGTGCAGGTACTTTTGGTTGGGGAATTGGTTTAACGTCAGGTGCAGATAGTAATGTTATTCGAAAGTGTACTGTAATAACAGATAAGACTACAACTTCATCAAATTATGCTGGTATCGTAATTAATGGCTCTTTAACTACAACTGCAACTACTGGCAATAATGGAAATGGAAATATTATTGAAAATAATATTATTCAAGGTGGTTATTATGGTCTTTATTTATATGGAAATAGTACAGCAAATGCTCAGAACTATCAAAACACTATACGAAATAATTCAATTGAAGATTTTTATTATTCTGGAATTTATGGAATTTACCAAGATAGTTTGATTGCAAAAGGTAATAACATTTCTAGACCTACAAGAACAAACTCTGTAGGAAGTGGGGCAGGTATTTACCTTACAACTGGTAATATTAATTTACTTGTAGATGGCAATAAAATTTTTAATTTATTTGCATCTAATACAGCTGCAACTACTACATTTTATGGTATTTATCTTTCAGCAGATGGTACACAAGCAAAGCCAAATAAAATTATCAATAATGCAATATTCAATATAGAGGGCAATGGTACTTTTTCTGGTATATACAATACTGGAGCAGAATATATGAAAGCTTATCACAATACCATTTCTTTGGATTATGCGGCAGCAACTGCTGGAATTACGTACGGTTTTTATCAAGTAACATCTGCTGTTGGTATCGAATTTAAAAACAACATTGTTACCATTTCAAGAGGTGGAACAGGTGCTAAGTATTGTATTTATAAAAGCACTGCTACAACACCTTTAGAAAGTAACAACAATGTATTGTTCATGAATAGTCCAACATCTACAACACAAGCAATCGGCTATCAAACTAGTGCAAGAACTAGTTTAAGTGATTGGCAAACAGCTAGTGGGCATGATTTAAACAGTGTTTCTATAGATCCTTTGTATGCGGATATAAATATTTTAAATTTCACTCCAACTGAAGTTACTGTTGATAATATTGGTGCCAATGTTGGTGTTGCAACAGATATTAATGGAGTTGCAAGAACATTGAGTTCACCAGATCCTGGTGCTTATGAAGTTCCACCAAGTGTTGGTACAGATTTAAGAATAGAAGAATTGGTATCTCCAAGTCCAACAGTTAAAGGATGTTACAATACTGAAAATTTAATTGTTGCCATTAAAAATGTAAGTATCGATTCAATTAATTTTGCATTAAAACCTGCAACAGTAACAGTAACAGTAGCTGGTAGTGTAAATGTAGTTTATACAACAACAATTAATACTGGTATTCTTCATACAAACGAAAGTTTAAATGTAACATTTACAAGTCCAAGTGCTACTGTAAATATGAGTGCAGCAGGAGGCTATTCATTCAACATTGTTGTTGATGTAAATGGCGATGTAAATACTGCAAACAATGCACTTGATGTTACTTTAGATAAATTATCACTCACTGGTGGTACATCTGAAGCAACACCTGAAAATTATTGTGCAGTTGGGGGTACTCCAAAATTAATATCAACAGATGCTGAAGGCTACAGTAATGTAAAATGGCAAATGAGTATAAATGGAGGAACAAATTATACAGATATTCTAAATTCTGACACACTTATTTATACATTGGCTACACCAATTTCGCAAGCAACTTATTTTAGAATGGTAGCTGTTTGTGGAGCGAATGAACAAAACTCAACTGAAGATAGTGTACTCATTAATAATCCTGCAATTACAAGTACAACTCCTGCAACACGTTGTGGACCAGGTTCTGTTACTTTGGGTGCAACAGCAAACGGAACTGCAACTGTTAAATGGTACGAAACGCCAACTTCAACAACAGTTTTAGCAACAGGACCTAGTTTTGTAATTCCAACAGTATTGGCTACTAAAACGTTTTATGCTGCAGCTAGTGAAGGAGGTGGTGGAACAGTAAATCAGTTAGATGCATTGCCTTTAGCTGGTGGTAATGGTTGTGGTGGAGGTAATATGATTAACCTTACACCTACAACTAACATAGATCTTCAAGGATTTATTTTAAATGTAGGAAATGCTGCAGGTATTTCTACACCTGTTTCGGTTTGGTATAAAACTGGTACATATGTAGGGTCAGAAAATACACAAGCAAACTGGACTTTACATCAAACATTGAATGTTACTGCTGCTGGACCTAATTTACCAACTACATTAAACATGAATCCTTTGTTATTAACTGGAGGACAGATTTATGGAATTTATATTCAATTTGAAGCAGATTATACAAATATTACTGCAAATACATTTTTTTCAAATGCAGATTTAACTATGGAAATTGGAATTGGAGTTTGTACACCATTTACTTCCTTCAATGCTTTAAGAGGATTTAATGGAAGTGTTTTATATACAAAAGGTTGCGAAGGCACAAGAACACCGGTAACAGCTACAATTACTTCTGCCCCTGCAATTACAGTTACTACCAATGATTCAGTAATTTGTAATGCAGGTACTGCTGCAATTAGTGTTGCTAGTACTAACTCTAATTATACGTATGCTTGGTCTCCAAGTGCACAAACAACCCAATCAATCAATGTTACTCCAACAGAAACAACGAAGTATTATGTAAATGCTACAGACGCAGGATTAAATTGTACAGCAATAGATTCAGTAACAATCAACGTTCAACCAGTAGTAACTTCAATTGAAGCAACTGAAAAAGAATTTTGTGTTGTTGGTGGAATTACAACTTTGAGTTTAAATCCATTAACTGGATATTCAACTACTGGTTTACAGTGGCAAAGTTCTACAAACAATATTGGTTTTACCGATATTCCTGGTGCTACATCTTCAACTTAT
>JAGOUF010000021.1 GCA_018061385.1 Chitinophagaceae bacterium
TAATTAATTCGTAACGCAACTCTTCACTTGCCAATAAAGCTTTTAAGTGTGTAATGGTTTTCATTAAACCGTCAAACTCTTCAATAATTTTCTCACGTTCCATGCCTGTTAAGCGTTGTAAACGTAGTTCCATTATGGCTTGTGCTTGTTTTTCAGATAAGCCAACAGCTTGTACATAATGTTCTTTAGCTTCTGGCGTAAACAAAGTTTCTGGTAAATGCCAATTATCGGCAATACTTTTTTCTATTAAATTTTTCTTAGCCTGATCTGGAGTTGAACTTGCACGAATAATTGAAATGGCTTCATCTAAATGATCTTTATCATTAATTACTTTTAAATAACCTTCTAATAAATGAGCTCTTTCTTCTGCTTTCTTTAATTCAAATTTTGCTCTACGAATTACTACTTCCATTCTAAATTCAACGAACTCTGTAATTAAGTCTAGTACATTGAATATTCTTGGACGACCTTTACTAATTGCAACATTATTAATACCAAAGCTAGTTTGTAACTCTGTGTATTTATATAGTTGATTGATGATTACATTGGCTACGCCATCACGTTTTAAATCAATCACAATTCTGGTGCCTTCACGTTTATTACTTTCGTTGTTTACATTTGCAACACCTTCAATTGTTTTATCGTTTACTAGCTGTCCAATTTTATCAGTTAAACCATCGAGACTTACCTGATAAGGCACTTCATTAATTATAATTTGTTCTCTACCACTTGGTTTTGTATCAATACTACATCTTCCTCGAACCACAACTCTTCCTCTACCAGTTAACATACCTTGCTTAACACCTTCCATTCCAAAAATTACACCACCTGTTGGGAAATCGGGAGCTTTTACAAATTGTAAAATTTCTTCAGATGAAATGGATTTATTTTCAATGTATGCAATACAGCCATCAATTACCTCACTTAAATTATGAGGCATCATATTGGTAGCCATACCAACAGCAATACCACTACTTCCGTTTACCAAAAGTTGAGGAATTCGAGTTGGCAAAACAGAAGGCTCTTTTAAACTATCGTCGAAGTTGGATTGAAAATCTACTGTATCTTTTTCAATGTCTTCCAACATTGCTTCAGCAAATTTTTGCAAACGCACCTCAGTATAACGCATGGCTGCTGGAGGATCTCCATCTTGTGTACCAAAGTTACCTTGACCATCAACCATTGTATGCCTCATAGTAAATTCTTGAGCCATACGAACCAATGTATCATAAATTGCACTATCGCCATGAGGGTGATATTTACCCATTACTTCACCCACAATTCTTGCACTTTTTTTGTACGCTTTGTTTGAATTATTGCCTAACTCATTCATTGCATACAAAACACGACGATGAACTGGTTTAAAGCCATCTCTAACATCAGGCAAAGCACGACCAACAATTACACTCATCGAATAATCGATGTATGCTGTTTTCATTTGCTCTTCTATATTTACCTGAATTACACGATCATTATCGCTTGTTTGTTCGGGTTGTAAATTGTTATTTTCTTCCATTGCTTTTAGTGCAGATTTTCTATTGTTTTTTCTGGTTGGCGAAGATACCTTTTAAACCTCGAAAAACCTTATAAATCAAAGGTCTTTCCTGTTGTTTTATCCACATTTTAAGTGCAAAATGTTACTTAACTGAGATATATTTTTTGAAGCATTCTAAGAGCTAAATTTTTAGCTAATTGCAATGGCTTTTTGAAAGCATTTTTATGCCCTTTTGATGGGATATTTCTAAAATAAAGTTGCATTAGTTAAAGTTGCTAAAAGCAACAGAATATTACTTGTTAAGCTACAAGCATCACAGAACAAAAAATTGTAGCGTAAAAAGGAATAAAACAGGTGGAATTATTTAAAACTTAACCGTTGCACCCAACCAAGCCATTGTTCCAATTCCATATTCAATGGCTTGTTCATCTATATTAAATTTGGGGGTATGAACATTGTGAACAATGCCATTTGTTTCGTTTTTTACACCCAATCGAAAAAAACATCCAGGAATAATTTGTGTGTAATAACCAAAATCTTCAGCACCCATTCTCAATTCTGTTTCTAGTACATTTTCTTTGCCAAAATATTCATCGGCTTGCTTCCATGTTTCTGTAGTAAAAACAGGATCATTGTCTACTGTCGGATAACCAACATCAATTTTCAACTCTATTTCAGCTCCCATACCTTCTACAATTGCTTTGGCTTGTTTGGTGATTAACTCATGGGCTTTGTAACGCCAAGTTTCGTCCATTGCTCTAAAAGTACCCATTAACTTTATTTCGCTAGGGATGACGTTAGTTGTATGTCCACCTTGAATGGAACAAATAGACAACACAGATGGTGAAGTAGGATTGTTATTTCTTGAAATAATTTGTTGTAAGGAAACAATTAAATGAGATGCAATTAAAACTGTATCTGCTGTTAAATGTGGAGCAGCAGCATGGCCTCCTTTACTTTTTATAGTAATATAAATTTCATCGGCACTAGCCATTACTCTTCCTTTTCTAAAGCTGAGTTTACCAATGTTTAAACCAGGATGAACATGCAAACCAATAATACCTTGAGGTTTTGGGTTTTCCAATGCTCCATCACGTATCATATAACTTGCTCCACCTGGATTTCGTTCTTCTCCTGGTTGAAAAATTAATTTTACAGTTCCTTCCCAATTATTTTTTGTTTCGTTTAAAATTTTTGCTGCTCCCAATAAACAAGTAGTGTGCACATCGTGACCACAAGCATGCATTATTCCTTTTTTTGTTGATTTATATTCAACATCATTTTCTTCATTAATTGGCAGTGCATCCATATCGGCACGAAGTGCAATTACTCTTGCGTCAGGATTGTTTCCTTCAATTATTCCTACAACACCAGTAGTTGCCATTACTGTAAAAGGAATATTTAGCTCAGTTAACTTCTCTTGTACAAATTTGCTTGTTTCAAATTCTTGATAACTTAATTCTGGATGGGCATGTAAATAACGACGAACTTGAATAAATTCCTCTTTATACTTAGCAGCCAACTGCTGAATGGTTTGTTTCAACATAAAAAATTATTGGGGTAATTCTTCGTCGGGTGGTGGTGTATATTCAATGGCATCTTCTACAACAAAAACACCTTGAGGGAACAATTTATTCAAATTTTTCCTAAACTTATTGGCATCTTCTCTCTTAATAAAATTTCCAATTCTTACTTTGAAGTAAGGCGATTGAAACATTACATAAGCTTTTTCTTCGGGATACCTGTTCATTAAATCTGACTTAATTCCAAAAGCTTTCTCTCTATCGTTTGTACTAATTACTTGTAATCTAAAGCCTTTATATTGCCCAGAACTAGTCAACATTGAACTTCTTTTATTTACCAAAATTTGCTTGGAAGTTAATACATCTATACGTTCATCTTTACGTACAATAATGGTATCGTTGGCCCTTAATTGAAACGCAAATGATAGAAATGTAAAAAATAAAAAAAGTTGACGCATTGTGTATATTTATTTATTAAAAACTAATATCCAGCTTTTGCACCACCAATATTTTCAATTGGATGCCAAGTAGTTTTTATTTCTTGAGCATCTAAAATTAAATAAGGATTTTCTGCTTCATCAGTATTCCAATTGATTTTATTCCAAAGCAATACTCGTTTAACATTTAATGCAGCTTTCTCTTGTATTAATTTAATAGTTTCAAAATCAGTGCCACAATATATCATTGCATTTACATCCATGTGATCGGCAAAGTATTTTGCCAACTCACTAGACTTGCCAGTTAAAATATTAACCACACCACCAGATACATCTGAAGAGTTCAATACTTCTGCAAAAGTTACAGCACATAAAGGTTTTGCTTCGCTTGCTAAAACTATACAAGTATTGCCACCTGCTATTATTGGAGCTATGGCAGATACTAAGCCTAATAAAGAAGTATTTTGTGGAGCAACAATGCTTACAACACCTGTTGGCTCTGGTGTAGAAAAATTAAAATGTGATGAAGCAACTGGATTTACTGCACTTGAAAACTGCTGAAATTTATCGCACCAACCTGCATAATAAATTAATCTATCAATAGACAAGTTAACTTCTGCTTCTGCTTGTGCTGCAGTTGCATCTTGTTGAATGAGTTCATCTACAAATTGAGCTTTTCGGCCCTCTAACATTTCTGCAATACGATATAAAATTTGTCCACGATTAAAAGCAGCTTTTGCACTCCAACCTCCAAAAGCATTTCTTGCAGCTATTACAGCTTCACGAAAATCTTTTCGACTACTTAAACAAACATTTGCCAACTGTTTACCAGCTTTATTTTTGGGTGTGTAATAACGTCCACTTTCTGTACGTGGAAATTGTCCACCAATATATATTTTGTATGTTTTTAAAACTTCCAATCGAGTCATTTTATTTCACACAAAGCTCACTAAGATTACGAAGAAACAAAGGCTTTGTGATTTGTTTTAATTGTTTCTTTATTTTAAATTTTTAATTTTTCACCAACTAAATAAGTTTATAAAAAAGGTTTTTTATACTTTGTATTCTTTGCTTCTTTGCTTCTTTATATGAAAAATTTATTTTAAATATGCACCCAAACCATGCAAACCACCTTCACGCCCAAAACCACTTTCTTTATATCCGCCAAATGGCGATGCTGGATCGAACTTATTGTATGTATTTGCCCAAATAACACCTGCACGTAATTTGGTGGTGAGGTTAAAAATTTTAGACCCTTTATCTGTCCAAACGCCTGCACTTAAACCAAATGGTGTGTTGTTGGCTTTTTCTATTACTTCATCATCTGTTCTAAAAGTTTGAATGGTAAGTACCGGACCAAAAATTTCTTCTTGTGCTAAGCGACTGCTTTGTGCAACATTGGTAAACAAAGTTGGACGAATGAAAAAACCTTTTTTGGGTAAAGAACATTCTGGCTGATACATTTCTAACCCTTCTTTCTCTCCTATTTTTAAGTACTTATGAATGTTATTCATTTGCTCTTTGGAGTTAATGGCACCAATGTCTGTGTTCTTATCCATTGGGTCGCCAACAATCAATGTTGCCAAACGGTCTTTTAGTTTTTGCAACACAACTTTGTAAACGGATTCTTGCACAAACAGTCTTGAACCTGCACAACAAACATGGCCTTGATTAAAAAATATTCCATTGATAATTCCTTCAACAGCTTGATCTAATGGAGCATCATCAAAAATAATATTGGCAGCTTTGCCACCCAATTCAAGGGTTACTTTTTTATCTGTGCCTGCAACTGCACGTTGAATAATTTTGCCGACATTGGTAGAACCTGTGAAAGCAATTTTATTAATATCTGGATGATTTACAATTGCTGCACCTGTTGCACCTGCACCTGTAACAATATTTACAACTCCTGGAGGCAGATCAGCTTCTTGAATAATTTCTGCCAACTTCAAAGCAGTTAATGGTGTAGTTTCTGCAGGTTTTAATACCACAGTATTTCCTGTTGCTAAAGCTGGAGCAATTTTCCAAGCAGCCATTAATAAAGGAAAATTCCAAGGAATAATTTGACCTGCAACGCCTAAAGGTTGAATTTTTTTATTGGGAAAAGCATAAGCCAATTTATCGGCCCAACCTGCATAATAAAAGAAATGATTGGCAACAAGAGGTACGTCAACATCACGAGATTCTCTAATTGGTTTTCCACCATCTAAGGTTTCAATTACAGCAAATTCTCTTGCACGTTCTTGAATCATACGAGCAATTCGATAAATGTATTTGGCACGTTCTTTTGCTGGCATTTTGCTCCATGTTTTATCATAAGCAGTACGTGCAGCTTTTACAGCTTTGTCTACATCTGTAGCATTGGCCTCAGCAACTTCACTCAGTTTTTCTTCTGTTGCAGGATTGATGGTATCGAAATATTTTTTACTTGTTGGCTTTTCAAATTTGCCATTGATAAATAATTCGTATCTCGGTTTTATTGTTGCCGAAGATTTGCTTTCTGGTGCTGGTGCATATTCTACTTTAAAATCCAGCTTCAATGTGTTTTTCTTAACTGCTGCTTTAGCCATTGTCGTATTTTTTACCCCCATCCCCTAAGGGGTGAAGAAATATTTATGTTATTGTCTTTTTGAATTTAAAACCACAACGACTGAACGACATTTACGATTCACAACGTTGTGATAATTGGTGTCGTAGTGCCTTTGTGGTTAAACTAATCTACTGAGAAATAATTTGCACTTTGATAAACGCCGGTTCTTTCTTTTTCTAACTGCATCAATACATCATTTGCCAAGCTACTTGCACCAAAACGAAACCATTCATTGTTCATCCAACCACTACCTAAGGTTTCTTGTAGCATAACTAAATAATGCAATGCCAATTTTGATTTGCTAATTCCACCAGCAGGTTTCATAGCAATCTTCTTTCCAGTTTTATAATAAAAATCTCTAATGGCTTCTAACATTACCAAGGTTACTGGCATTGTTGCAGCAGGAGAAATTTTTCCTGTACTTGTTTTAATAAAATCGGCACCTGCATACATAGCAATATCACTTGCACGTCTTACTTTATCATAAGTAACCAATTCTCCAGTTTCTAAAATAACTTTTAACCTTGCTGTACCACAGGCTTCTTTAATGGCAGCAATTTCATCAAAGATAAAATTGTATTCTCCTTCTAAAAATTTACCACGAGAAATTACCATATCAATTTCATCGGCACCATTGGCAACAGCAAATTTTGTATCAGCAATTTTTACAGATTTTGGTGCTTGTCCGCTTGGAAAAGCAGTTGAAACTGATGCAACTTTTACTCCACTATTGCCCAATGCTTTTTTTGCAGTAGCGACCATACTTGGATACACACACACTGCAGCTACAGTTGGCAAACCTGGATAAGCATCGTGTAAATGTTGAGCTTTGTAACACAACTGTTTCACTTTACCTTCAGAATCTTTACCTTCTAAAGTGGTAAGGTCAATCATATTGAGTGTTAGCATTAGGCCATTTACTTTAGTTTCTGCCTTTATGCTTCTTGCAGTAAAACGTTTGGCACGTTCTTCTACACCAACTTGATCGATTCGAGGAGATAAACTAAAATCGGGAATGGCAAAAGATGTATTTGTAGCAACCATAATGAACGTTTGTAAACATCAAATGTAAACGATTTTTTTGAGCAAAATATCATTCGATAAAAGTTGATTAAAGATAAGAATGATGCATGGTGCGACGCCAGTAAAGTTGAATAAAGTTATAGAGTACGTAACATAAAATACTTACACTACTTTAAACCAATTATTTTTACAAAATAAGATGGAAAATAAACTACAAATGTTTGAAAATAGATTGCTGAAAGTGTATAAACACAAAAGCAAATTGGCCAAAAGGCAGGGCATTACTTGTTATAGAGTGTATGATCATGATTTGCCAGAGTTTCCGTTTTGTATTGAACTGTATGAGGACAAAGTTTACTTAGCAGAATATTTACGTAGGCATGGCATGACTGATGAGGAGCATGAAGCTTGGTTAGAAATATGTGTTGATTGTATTTGCAAATTATTGAATGTTGAAAATGAAAATGTTTATATAAAGCAACGAAAAAGAAAAGCCAATAGGCATGATCAATATGAAAAAACTGATAGCAAACAAGAATACTTTACGGTTGAAGAAAATGGATTTAAGTTTTTAATAAATCTTACCGATTATTTAGATACCGGTTTGTTTTTAGATCATAGAATTACCCGTAAAATGGTACAGGATGAATGTGCCCAAAAACGTGTGTTGAATTTGTTTGCTTACACTGGTTCTTTCTCAGTGTATAGTGCATTTGGGAAAGCTGCAACTGTTACTACTGTTGATTTAAGTAAAACCTACTTACAATGGGCTGAAGATAATTTTGCAATTAATTTATTGAAGGATGCCAACAAATATTCTTTTATACATGCCGATGTAAAACAGTATTTAAAAATATTGCAGCCCAATAGTTTTGATTTGGTAATTATGGATCCGCCAACATTTAGCAATAGCAAAAGAATGAAGGATATTTTGAGTATTCAAGAAGATCATGTGGAATTAATTGAGGATGTATTACAAGCATTATCGCCTAACGGAGTTTTATATTTTAGTACGAACTACACCAAATTTATTTTAGATGTAGAAAACATCAAAGCAAGTTCTATAAAAGATATTACAAGAGCTACCACACCTTTTGATTTTGAAGGGAAGTTGAAAAGATGGTGTTACAAAATTATAAAGTAGTATTAACCATTAGCATCAAATTCATAATCTCTTTCTACCAAACAAATTCTTGTTTTATATTGGCTGTACCATTTTTCTCTACCCAATTGTTGAGCAACTAAATGCTCTGAAACTTGTTTCCAATTTTTAATGGCTTCTAGGCTTTGCCAATAACTTACTGTAATGCCCAATTGTTCTCTTGCACTTTCATGGCCTAAATATCCTTGCTGTTGTTGAGCCAATTCTTCCATTTGTTTTGCCATTGCTGCATAACCATTGTTTTCTTGCGTTCTTAAAGAAGTAAAGATTACAGCATAGTAAGGTGGTTGGGGTGTTTGAGCTATCATGCAGTGGTATTGGCTAATTGTAAAAAATGTTGATGTAGTTTTATTACTTGTGGAATGAGTAATTGCTGTTCATTGTTTTCTATTACAAAATCACAGAGTTTCATTTTAAGTGTTGGGTTAATTTGTTTGCTCATTCTATTCAACACATCTTGCCTACCAACATTATCTCTGTGCATTACACGTTGCAACCTTACTGCTTGTGGGGCATTAACGCCAACTATAAAATCTAAATTGTTTGCACTACCTGCTTCAAATAATAAAGCTGCTTCTTTTATAATGTATGGTGCATGTTGTTTTGCAGCCCATTGCAAACCTGCTTCAATTGCAACAGGATGCACAATTGCGTTGAGTTTATCTAACTTATAGGTATCTACAAAAACAATAGATGAAAGGTATTTTTTATTCAATGTATTGTTTAAAAAAACAGCTTCTCCAAATTCTTCTATTAAAGCTTGCTTAATTGTGGCATTGGTTTCCATTAATTTTTTGGCTTCTGTATCAGCATCAAAAACTGGTATTCCTAAAATTTTAAAAATTTGAGTTACTGTGCTTTTGCCACTTCCAATTCCACCTGTAAGTCCAATTTTTAGCATACAATTCATTGCAAATTTGAAAAATGAAATTACTGATTAAAACTAAAAAGTCCGAAGCAAATGCTATCGGACTTTTTAAAAAATCAATTATTCTATAATTAGAAATGATTATTTAGCAGTGGCCACTTTATTAATAGCAGCACTCCACTCTAAACTAATGGCACTTCTTTCAATTTTCATGTAACTACCAGGATTTACTTCTAACTGTAAAGTATTGTCTTCGTTTACTTTATTTACAGTTCCATGTATACCAGCAATGGTAACAATTTTATCGCCTTTTTGTAAGTTATCAATAAACTTCTTTTGGTCTTTTGCTTTTTTTGCTTGAGGACGAATCATGAATAACCAAAATACTAAAATGATACCACCCATCATTGCCAATGAAACCCACTGACTTCCTCCTGCTTGAGGATTTGGACTTGCCATTAAAATTGTAGAAAATAACGTTTGCATGTTCTATTTATTTATTGTTCAAAAATATTGAGATTTTACGAAATGTATATTAAGGTTTTTTATTTACTGTTCCTTCAAACATTAATCTATGATCGGTATTGTTTATAGTATTTGCTCTAACCATAATAAATTTTTTCACATCGCCCATTTGTCCATTACTATTAAATTCTCCATTTACCCAACCTTCTTTACCTGGTTCAATTGCACCTTGTGAATAGCTTGGTGTAGTACAACCACAACCTGCTTTTACCTCAGTTAAATACAAGGCTTTGTTGCCAATGTTTTTAAACTTAAATTGAACTTGAACGGTTGCTCCTTCTTCAATTGTTCCAAAATTGTAAACACTATCTATCCATTGCAATTGAGTATAATTTGCAGAGTCGGCAGCAATTTTTTCTAATTCACCTAAATCTTTTGGGTTAGCATTGTTTACTTTTTCATTACCACAACTAGCTATTAAAAAAGTAAAACCCACCAAATAAGAAAATATTATTTTATTCATACCCATTAATAAGTTTTCTTTTTAAAATCTACTTTTCTAATTTTTCCTTCAGCCAATAATTCTTTGTGTAAACCATCTAGAATACCATTTACAAATTGTCCACTTTGTGGGGTACTATAATCTTTGGCCAAATCTATATACTCATTAATGGTAACTTTTGTAGGAATGGTTTCAAAATACAACAATTCGCAAACGCCCATTTGCATTAACAACATATCCAATAATGCAATACGATCACTATCCCAATTTCTCAATTTTGGTTTAATTAATTCTAGTGCATATTCTTTTTTATCAATCATGCTGGTTAATAAAGTTTTTGCAAAAATCCATTTTTCAGCACTCACCATTTGTTGAATGTTTTGAGTTGGTTTTTGTAAAAAATTATTAATTAATTGTTGCATCATTTCGCCATCATCATCCCAATTGTTAAACTGCTCTTCAATTTGTTCTTCAAAAATATTGTTGGGTAACATCAAAGTGTTGAAGATAAATTCTAGAATTTCTTTATCGGCTTTCTTATCTCTACTTTGTTCGGCTATATAAGTTTTATATTCTGGTGTTTCGGCAAGTTGCTGATACAGTTTTCTAATTAAATCTTTGTCTACAACATTTTCTGGCTTATCGTTTTCCAATGCTCTTTTATACGATTCATTTTCTAAAATTTGCCACAACAATAAATTGCCTGCAATTTTAGTATTTACATTTAAATCTTGGTAATTGGGTAAATTTTTTGCAGCTCTATTTCTAGAATCTTTTTCTGCATATCTAGCAATTTCTGTAATACAATACACTAGGTAAACAAATAATTCACGGGTTTTATCTAACTTCTTCTGCAACTCAAGTACAGGATCTTTAAACAACTTTGCATCTCCACTAGTTTCAATACCATACAACAGTTGCATTACTTTTACCCTAATATTTCTTCTACTAATCATTCGAAAAAGAACTTTATTTAAGGCTGCGAAAGTATTGGAAATTAGTATACAAATGGCTATTAATTTAAGTGAATTTTCAAAAGAGCATAGCTTTTTAAGAGTTTTGCAATAGCTGTAAAATATTGCAAACTGGTGAAATGGTTTGTTATACCTGTATAAATCTTATTTTAGTAGCATGATTCAACAGTGGACCAATTGGCGTACAATTTTAACAATTTCTGCAATTTTAATAATTGGGGGAACAATTTACTATTCTACTTATTTATCAAAAAAAATTGCAAGAGAAGAGAGGATAAAAATTGAACAATGGGCCGAAGCTGTAAAATCGAATAGCGATCCTTCAATTAACGAAACCAATTTAACCAGCCGAATTCTTATTGAAAATAGTATTGATATTCCTCTTTTGGTACTTACAGAAAAAGATAGCCTTTTGGATTTTAGAAATTTAGATTCTGCCAAAATATTCAACAATAAAAAATATTTAGAACAGCAAATTGCTTTGTTTAAATCTTTAAATAAACCAATCGTTTGGAAAAACCCTTTAGATAGCACACAAATTAATAAAGTGTATTATGGTAAGAGTGCATTGTTAAAAGAAGTACAATACTACCCAATTGTTCAACTAATTATTGCTACACTATTTATTATTATAGTTGTGGTGGCACAACACAGCAATTATAAGAGTACACAAAACCAAGTTTGGGCTGGCTTAGCTAAAGAAACTGCACACCAATTGGGCACTCCTGTAACTAGTTTACAAGGTTGGATGGAAGTTTTAAAAGATGTACAAGGCAACGAAAAAATTGTACCTGAAATTGAAAAAGATGTTCAGCGTTTGCAGCTTATTTCTGATAGGTTTAGCAAAATTGGAAGTACACCACAATTAGAAGAAAAAGATCTTGTTGAACAGATTAACTATATGGTAGATTATATTAAAAAACGTTCTGGTGCTAAAGTAAAATTTGAATTAACTACCAATACGCAAGAACAAATAATTGCCATGATTTCTCCACCATTATTTGATTGGGTAATTGAAAACTTGTTAAAAAATGCGTTGGATGCAATGGATGGTATTGGTTCTATAAAAATAAATATACAAGATGAGGCTAGTAAAATAATTATTGATGTAACCGATACTGGCAAAGGCATTACAAAACAAAATGTAGCAAAAATTTTCAATCCAGGTTTTACCACAAAAAAAAGAGGTTGGGGGTTGGGTTTAACACTTACCAAACGCATTGTACAACAATATCACAAAGGACATATACTTGTACTAAATAGTGAAGTGAATGTTGATACAACATTTAGAATTGAATTATCA